>NZ_JBHIPC010000084.1:0-67992 GCF_042195765.1 Bartonella sp. AP3QHHD | reverse complement strand
TCCTTTAAAACTCTTTGAGAAAAAATAAATTGGTACAAAACCTAGTGTCAAAATATACAAAACCTGCTGGCAAGCTACAGGTACAAAACCTAGTGTCAAAATATACAAAACCTGCTGGCAAGCTACAGCTGGCAAGCTACACCCGCTGGCAAGCTACAACAAGCTACAATACAACTGGCTGGGGAACTTGGATTCGAACCAAGATTGACGGAGTCAGAGTCCGCTGTTCTACCATTAAACTATTCCCCAATAAGCCAATTTTACCATTTCTAGCAGATTCTATAGTGTAGGCAAGTGCAAAAAATCTTTAGATTATCGATAATAAAGAGCGATAGGGATATCATTATAATCCCAGTAGGGGCGTCCTCGATATTTTAGCATATAGCAATAAGCGAGTAAAAATATATAAATAGAGCACACCGCGAACGGAGGTATCATAAACTCTTTTTGAAATATTCCCTAATATAGGTGTGTATCATGTCAGGCAGTTACTACTAAATCATGGAGAATTTATGAGTAATATCCCTACTTATCCTGTTACCCCAAACCTACAGTTGGTATACGTCTCAAACATAGAGTATTCTACGGCTTTTTACAAATTCATCTTCAAGAAAGAACCTGTGTTTACCTCGCCACGCTATGTTGCATTTGCTTCTTCGGGGGATGCTCTCTTTGCTCTCTGGTCTGGGGGCGATAAGCCTGAGGAAAATGTGCCTCGTTTTTCAGAAATCGGCATTATGTTGCCGACAGGAGAGGACGTAGATAAGCTCTATGTGGAATGGCAAGAGCAAACCACTGTTGAGATAAATGTTTTGAAGGAACCGTATACTGATGTATTTGGACGTACCTTCCTAATCAAAGATCCAGACGGACATATTATTCGTGTTTGTCCACTGGATTAAAAAGCTTGAGATCCGATCTTTAATCGTCCGAATTATAATACCTGAATTATAATAATTGTCTGTTTCCAAAACCTATAAGCTATGCACGCTAAGAGGCTTACTTACGACGCGTGGCTTATTCGTTCGGTGCTGTTCCATTATATTCAGCACCACAACCTGCCTGTTCCCACAGGCGGTCTAATTGGTTTGGGGCATCAGTCGGCGTTATTGCATGGCCAGTGATCAGTACTTGTAAAATCATAGAAGCTATCCCTCATCGCACTTATATTGAGCCTTTTACTGGAATGGGAGGAATATTCTTTACAAGGAAATTGATATCTTTATGAAGTTAAAAAGGCATTGTACATAAAAACTAATAAAGTCAATATATTAAGTGCAATTATTTTATATGAATCCACATAAGAATCCATACTTTTATGCATGTTTGAATTGATCATTTTTTATATAGGATTGCCATGAATGTATAGACCATAAAAAGCAAATCATAATGCAAATATTATAACGCATGGGTGCATTCAAATGAAATGAAAAGCGGTTATCATTCATAACAGGTCATAAATTTTATGATACGTTTTTATTATAGCACAAATCACATTGTTTTAAATTTCAGTCGTTTGGAATTATCGATAACATAAATTGCATACGTTTAAGAATGGATGTGTTTTGCTCTTTATTTGAGTGTAACCTTAAAAGGAATAATCGTTTGAAACTATCATAAGCTTATAGATTGAGTTCATAAAGATTGCATAAAAGGGTTTAAAGATAAGATCGTTTTTAAAAACGCTTACTAAAAAGTTAGTAAATGATAGGCAGGCATTATATAGATACTATCATCACAATATAGAATGAAAATCACAATGTTATGTCTTATGAAATTGAAAGCATTTCAATGATATAATGCAAGCAAGCGAGAAAAAAACGTTTTAAAAGTTACATTAAAAATACGAAACCAAATGAGCTCCCCCCAAATTTGGGGGGCACCTATTGAAAAAAAGATGAGGCAGCAAAATTCAAAACCATTGTAACATCTAAGGCATGGGATTTTACTCAATTTTGAGTCAAAAGCTATAATGTTTAAAGATGGCTATTCTAAAGATAACGCCTCCAAAATTGGATTGGTTAATTTTGCCAACTCAAATTTGAGCTGGTTAATTTGCAAAGAAGTTACATTTGAGTGCAAAATGAAAAGATACTTATGAAAGCCTTATTGAGAAAACATTCATTTAAGATGCATTTTCTTTTGATTGGATTGATAAAGTTACCAAGCGTTTATAGATTCTATAATGCTAATGAATGATATCAAAATCATAGCGATCATTTACGTTTCTTTTGATAAGTTTTCATATTTCTAAATAGAGCACTTGCAATATGATACGTTTTGTATATATGAATTTATTACTCCATTGTGGATGATTCATTTGAATCTTATAATCAATATCTGAAAGCCGCGTCATATCATTTGGCTCGGCTTTCTTTTTTGAATTCTCTCTTTAGATAGGTTTATAGCTATTAGATAAGGCTTTCCCATAAACAGAGCCAGATATACGTGTATTACTATGGAAAGGATTTATTTGCGAGAGGATTACCAGACAATGTTTGCTTTGCTTGCGCAAGAGAAAAATTCTTCTCTCTCAATGATGTGTCTCAGATCCGAAAAATCTTTAGCCAATTTAAGATAAAAGAGGTTGGCACATCTTATACATGTGGTTCAAAGAATCCGCACCGGCTCAAGAGCTTATCATCTCAAATTGCAATTTTTAGAGGAAGAGAAAATATGCATTAAAGGGATTTTAAATGACCCTTGAAAGTTTTGCAGATCCTTTGAAAAAATAAATTGATGCAAAACCTGCTTTCAAATTATACAAAACCCGATGACAAGCTACAATCATTAAATACTGGCTGGGGAACTTGGATTCGAACCAAGATTGACGAAGTCAAAGTCCGCTGTTCTACCATTAAACTATTCCCCAACAAGCTAATTTTACTATCCCTAGCAGATTCTATAGTGCATGCAAGCGCAAAAAATCTTTATGATTATCGATAATAAAGAGCGATAGGGATGTCATTAATTGTTTTGATTTGAATATCGACATCATAAATGTCTTTAAGAATTTTTGGTTGCATAATTTCTTTTGGAGTCCCACAATAGGCCGCTTTCCCATTTTTCAATGCAACAATCATATCTGAGTAAGATGAGGCAAAATTAATATCGTGCATAACAATAAGAATGGTTTTTTTCAGTTCATCAGCTGTGCGGCGTAATTGCTTCATCATAGAAACCGCATGTTTCATATCCAGATTGTTTAATGGTTCATCTAAGAGAAGATAATCAGTGTCTTGGCAGATAACCATTGCTATAAAAGCGCGTTGACGCTGACCGCCAGAAAGCTCATCTAAAAAACGGTCTTTTAAATCTTGTAAGCCGAGATAGCGTAGTGCACTGTCGATAAATTGTTTATCTTCATGTGTATACCAGCCTTTTGAATAAGGATAGCGTCCGAAACTCACTAAATCGTACACGGTTAAGCGAAAAGACAAAGGATTTTCTTGACGCAGAATTGAGAGTTTTTGAGCCAAAATATCGAGGGGCATTTTATCAATATCAAAGCCGTCGATATGAATTGTCCCATTATGGTGTGGCAAAAGACGTCTTATCAGCATTAAAAGAGTGGACTTTCCGGAACCATTGGGCCCAATGAGAGAAATAATCCCCCCTTTTGGAAGATGAAGGCATAAATTATCGATAATCAATCGTGCTCCGTAAGCTTTGGAAAGATGATTGATCTCAATCATTTTAGTTTTCCCTTCATCAGTAACATTAAGAAAACAATTCCCCCACAAAACTCAATGATAAAACTTAAACGCCCTGCCATATGAAAAATTTGTTCTAAAATAAATTGTCCCCCCACCAGACAAATAATAGCCAATAATATTGCAATTGGAACAACAATACTGTGTTTTGCTTTAGGAGAAAGTTCATAGGAAAGGTTGGCAACTAACAGTCCAAAAAAGGTGACGGGGCCTACCAATGCGGTGGAAATGGATACGAGAATGGAAACAAAAATAAGGACAGCTGTCGCACTTTTGTGGTAATTAACGCCAAGATTGAGGGCATTTTCACGTCCTAAAGCCAAGATATCAAGAAGATGACGGGAATGCCATCCAATCAGACTCACAATGAGGACAATGATTGTGGCAAAGCTTATTAACGGTGTATTGAATTTATTAAAATTTGCAAACATAATATCGGTTAAATTCATCATTTGGTCTGGATTTAGTTGCAATTGCATAAACATCCGTAAACTGAAAAAAAATCCGCCTAAAACAACACCGATTAAAAGCGTCAAATGAAGCCCTTTTAGGCTTCCTGAAAAGAGCCAGCGAAAAAGGCTTATTGAAAAAAGGATAAGAATGAGGGCTTCAAGAACAAGCTGTCCTTCTTCATTCAAAAAGGGCAAAGAAAGAGAGCCTACAAAATACATTAGGGCAGTCTTTATTAAAATATAAAGCTGATCAAATCCCATAATTGAAGGGGTAAGAAGACGGTTATTAACGATTGTTTGAAATAAAACCGTGGAAACGCTTATTGCATAGGCAATAAGAAGCAGAGAGGAAAGCTTTGTAAGACGAAATTTCCATGTATGAACATTGATATTCCACGTCATGTAAAGACTAATGACAGTGCATGCTATGATGATAAGTGTTGTTAGTACACATATTGTTTTTCTTCTTCTATCCAAGACGCTTTCTCCAGCGTAAAAGCAGTATCATAAAAATAAAACTACCGATTACACCCATTATGGTGCTGATGGGAATTTCAAGAGAGGGATGAATGATTCGTCCTAAAAGATCACAAATTAAGACCAATCCTGCACCGCTGATGGCCACCCAAGGAGCGGTATAGCGCATATTATCTCCCATGAAACTTGAAACAATATTTGGAATAATCAACCCAACAAAAGGAATACGGCCAATGGTACAGACAACAACAGCAGTGATTGAGGCGACGATAAAAAGACCAAAAAACATGACAACACGATAATTCAATCCAAGGTTATTGGTTAAATCTTCTCCCAAACTTGCAACCGTAAAGCGATCAGCAGTACAATAGGCCAGAATACAAAGGGGAAGGGATAGCCATAAGAGCTCATATTTTCCTTCAAGAACCATCGAAAAACTGCCAAATAAGTAAGCTTGAAGAGAAGGAAGTAACATTTCATAATCTGCAATGGCATTGGTTAAAGAGCCAATAATATAGCTTAGCATAATCCCTGTAAGGGGTACAATGAGAGCAGATTTTAGAGGAATGCGTCGCAATAAAAACATAAAAAGTAAAGTGCCTACCATGGCAAAAATTGTCGCAACGACCATTTTTCCTAAAACAGGAATATCGGGCCAAAAAATCATAATAAAAAGAATGCCAAGGGAAGCAGATTCAATGGTTCCAGTGGTTGATGGTTCGACAAAGCGATTGCGTGTTAATAGTTGCATAATCATGCCTGAAAGTGCAAGTGCTGCGCCTACTAAAAGGATTGCAATGGTACGAGGAAGACGTGTTTGCCAAAAAATAAGCCACGCATGGGGATCGGCTGCGAAAAGGTTAGAAGGTGTGACATCAGAATAACCAACAAAAATGCTGAGGATAGACAGGAAAATTAGAAGTGTTATGGTTATCCAGTAATTCTTCACGTTAAATCATTTTCTAACAAAATCTACAAAAAGCAAAGACTGCTTAATAAACAACCTCTGCTTTTAAATTTTATTTATATAGCAAGCAAGCTCTTTCGTGCGCTTATTTGCTCTTTGTAAAGGCTTCATTGATCTGCTGTGCGGTTTCAATGAGCGCCGTTAAACCACCATTTGCACGATACCAGCTCCAAGAGTCCAAATAAATAATTTGATTTTTTTTGCTTGCTGTTGTGCGGTGAACAAGCTCATTGTTGAGCAATTGTGCTGCGGATTGTCCTTCCCGTCCAATGGCTGCATCGCGATCAATCACCAACAACCAATCAGGATTGGTTTCAAGAATGAATTCAGGAGAAATGAGTTGTCCATGTTTTTGCACGGTAAGTTTATCGGTTGCAGGGGCAATTCCAAAAGCGGAGTGAAAAATATCGAAACGTGATTTTGGTCCGAAAGCACTGATTTTTCCACCAGAGGTCATGAGTATGAGCCCGGTGCCTTTTCCTTGGGTATTTTTACGGACTTCAGCAAAAGCTTCATTGATTTTTGCAATTTCTTTTTCTGCTTCTTGTGTTTTACCAAAAATTTTTCCAAGGATAGACACATTTCGTTTTATATCTTCAAGAGAATTTTCGTTTTCTACGGTTAGATCAATTGTTGGGGCTATTTTGGATAAGTCTTTATATTTTGCTTGAGTTCTGGAGGAAATAATAATCAAATCGGGTTGAAGAGTGGCAATTTTTTCATAATCTGGCTCAAAAACGGTTCCAATTCTTTCATATTTTGCATCGTCAAATTGTTGTAGATAGGAAGGTTTTTTTCCTTCAGGAAGGCCGATAACTGCTTGGATACCAAGGCGATTCATATTATCTAGCGAGGCAAGATCAAACACAACAACCTTTTGCGGAGAAGTGGGAACAGAAGTCGTTCCTGAAACATGATCAATCGTTACATTTGTCTGGGTACTCGTATTTGCAATACTCGTATGAGTCCACAAAATCGTTGCAAAACTAATTGCAACCAGTAAAACAGAAGTCATCCATTTCATATATTTTATCATCGTGATTTTATCCTTTTATCTAATATTACAAAGGTTTGCGCACTTAAAAACTTAACTTTGGTATTTTTATGCACAAAATGAAGCGTAAATAAATAACACTATGTTGTAAAGTTGACTGACATATGTTACAAATCGTTCACTTACCTCATTTTCACTTAATTCTAGTGTTTTTGCAACATTATTTAGAAAGTTTGACATATGATCAATGTATTTAAAAAGCGTACACGTTTGTACGCACTGACAACAAGTGCTTTCTTCTTTTTACAAGGTGTAGATGTTTCTATGGGGAGTAGTTGGTGGTCACTACCTTCAATATCATTGCCAAATCTAAGTGCATTGTCGTCTCTGGTACCATCTTTGGGAAGTTCATCAAAATCTCCTACACCTAAAGCAGCTGAATTACCTGCACCTCCTTTGCCACAAGTCGCTAGCCAAGGGGATGGTAATGGTGCTGGTGTCCCTGGTGGTGTTGGCGTTGGCGGTGTCCCTGGTGGTGTTGGCGTTGGCGGTGTCCCTGGTGGTGTTGGCGTTGGCGGTGTCCCTGGTGGCGTTGGCGTTGGCGGTGTCCCTGGTGCTAATACTCCTGCTTCTAGTGCTCGTGCTCCTGGTGCAAGTTCATGTTCTGATGGGAGTTTTAAGACCCTTAACTCTGTGCTCTGTTCTGATGGGAGTTCTCATACACTAAAGAGAAGTACTATTGGTGTGTTGAAATTTGGCGATAATGCTATGCATGCAACAGGACAGGTTACTCAGAAAGACGTGTATAAAGCAGGTGAGAAAGAAGTCTTGTATTTAGTTCGGGGGACAACTGTTGAGTTAGAGAAAGTGTCTATTAGGGGGAAGGCTTCTCCAGAAGGTAATGTTATTTTGAGTTCTAATGAAAATGATGATCCTAATAATTTGAATGGTTATCTTAATACAAAAATGGGGGCGGGGGTATTAGCAACGCTTAATTCAAAAGTTAAGCTAGAAAATTCAAGTATTAAGGAATTTATAGTCGGGGTTGATGCACAAAACGAAGGAAAGATTCATATGAAAGGTGGGCGGATCTATTATACTCAGATAGGAGCTGCTACTGATCTTGCGTCGTTTGTTTTTCTAGATAGAGTGAATTTTTATGCTGTTGGGGTTGGGTTGCACAGTTCTGGTAGATCTGGAATTATGATGCAATCTGGGTCGATTAATCTTGATAAAGGGGGGGTGGGAGTTGTAGCAGGGTATAAAGGGGTTGTAAAATTAGATGAGGTTAATATTAATATTAAAAAGGGGATAAGCGGGCGAAGTAGTGTTGATTCTACAGAAACTCCAAATCTTATTTTCTTTTCAGATGGGGGGGCTATTTCTTTTAATAAAGGAAGAGTTGAGAGTTCTGATGCAGTTGTTTTGTGGGTTACTCGTGGTATTGACGAGTTTTTAGTCGGTCCAATGGATGATCGTGCTTTCGGAGTTGGTGTTTTGGCGAATCGTTTTGTTATTGATACTAATCATAATGATAATGGTGATTCTATTTATACAAAAGATGATATGCTTGAAATGAATGCACTCTATGATGTTTATCACGTTATGGATGATGCTTCTGAAGATGTTCTCTCTACTCTAAACTGGACTGTAGGTAATAGCAATGCTTTGCAATATATGCAAAGTATTACGGGTGATAGGGAGAATAAAAATTATTTTAAGATTAAAGCTGATATTAAAGAATCAACTATTCAAATAACCGGAAAAGATTCTTATGGCATATATTTTAATACGGTATCTTCAGAAGATGAAAAAAAATCAGGTGAAGAAGTACCCGTAAGAAGTTACGATGATAATGAGAGCATGCAAATGGTTCTTTTAAAAAAAGCTACTCTTAGAATTCCAGAAGGTGTAGCTATTTATGGTGGTGATTTAAATGGTGCTGTCATTTTAGGAGAGGGTAGTGTTCTTTCGGGTGATCTATTTTTAAAAGCTGAAGCTCATTCTAATCTATTGGTGCATGCTCATAAATCTTCAATTATAGGTGAAGCTCGTGTTGATGAGAATGCAAATGCTGCACTTTATTTGTCTCATTCAGGATTGTATTTAACAAAAAGTATTCATCATAAACAATTGGAGAGAAATACAAATCGTATAGATTCAAAGCTTTCGTTTGTAGATCTTTCAGATAGTAGTATTGTATTTTTGCCTCCAAGAAGTGAAGATGAAGGTTATCAAACACTGCAAATTGGAAATAGACGAGATGAAAACACTCTAGGTAACGGTTTCCGTGCTCAGGGAGATGCCAGGCTTTATGTTAATGTGAATTTTGTTTCTAATAATTCAGATAATGTTAAGCTTGTGTCTGATAAGCTTTTGATTCATGGTGATGTTTCTGGAACAACGAAGGTGTATGTAAATGATACTTCTGTCATCACCACTTTAAATGACAAATTAGAAAATGGAGCGAAAGTTCAGCGTCAAGGTGTACAAAATCAAGATCAACGGGAGAAAAATAGAAAAAAACCTGCCTCTCTTCAAATTATTCAAGTTTATGGAGAAGCAGAAGAAGATTCTTTTAAACTTGCTAATGAATATGTTACATTGCAGGGATCACCTTATCAATATGTTCTTAGGGCTTCTGGTCCAATGCAATATAGTGCTACTGGTCCAATAAGATATTCCAGTAAACCAAGAAAACCTGAAAATAGACCTGAGATAGTGTGGACTTTCAGCTTAGAAAGTAAATTAGAAAATGGTGAGAGGCGGCAAAGTATAGCTCATGGACCTCGTAATCGTATTAGTCCTAAGACACCTTTTGTGCGACCTGTTGTTTTTGATGTTTCGTCATCTGAAGATGAAGGCACTGTGTCTGGGGTAAATAGTTCTTCAGGATTAGATTCTTCATTAGTACCTGATCAAGTTACTGCTTCTGTTTTGCCAGGGAATCCTGAAACACTTGGGAGATCTGATGTAGAAGAGGCTGATGTATCTGTTGGAAATTCTGTTACAACTTCTGAATCAGCAGGACATACTCCATCTGCTTCACTAAGAGTTTTGACAACTGAGGAGACTGTTGATGGAAGTGAAGATACTTCTCCTAATGGAATAGATAGTCAGAATGAAGTAGAAAATGCTACAGTGACCCACAGTGATATTGATACAGTTGATGTGAATAGTGATATTACAGAGGTTGGATTAATTCCGTCTCAGGCTGTTATATCTTCTGCTCCTCAGTCTTCTTTGTTAGGAAGTTCAGAGACTATAGAACCTACTACTTCTGGAAAAACTGGAAAGCCTAAGGCTTCTTCTTCCTTAGTTAATTCTAGTGCGTCTAAGCAAGAGAAGCCTGCATCTAAGGAGATGGGAGATAAACCTGTAGGGCGTGTTCTACTGTCTGTTGGAGGAGCCAATACACTTAGATCTGAATCGCAAAACCCTGGGGTTGTATATACTGTTACATCAACCAATGGTATAAAGCAGGAAGGTGGTTCTTCTCAATGTAGTGGAGATATGGGGAAAAATGGTGCGGAGAGATTGCAAGTTGCTTATTCTTGTGCCGATGGAAAATTACACACGATAACAGGACAAACACTGAAGGCGCGTGGGGATACTCAGCATTCTATGCATGCAAAGAGTAATACAGTTGTTAAGTTAGAAACTGCCACCATTGTTGGAGCAGAATCTGATAAAGGAAGTAATTTTGGTGTTACTCCATCAAAGTTTGTGAGTGCTGTGCTTGCAGAAGAAAAAGCAGAGATTGTTTTGGATAAAAACTCAACAATTCAATCTTCTGTAATTGGGCTTGAAGCTAAAAGTGGCGGAAAAATTAAGATGATTGGTGGAACAGTAGATGCGCTTTATGTGGGTGCTTTGGCAGGTTCTGGATCATCTGTTAATTTGAAGGATATGAAGATTAACGTAACGGGGAATTTTGCTTCAGCTGGTCTGGTGAGTCAGGCTGGTGAGATAACCATGGACACTGGAAAGATTGCTATTGAAAGAGGAGTGGCAGTAAGGTCGGAATCTGGAGGCAGCGTTAAGTTAGACAAAGTTAGCATTACTGCGAAAAAAGCGCAGAATAAGTTAGATTCAGCAGAGAATTTAGAGCGTGCAGCTTTTCTGGTGAGTGATAATGCTTCTGTTGATTTTAAGAACGGAAATGTTGTTACTGATGCCCATGCTGTGTGGGTTATGAAGAGTGGGGATGCTGTTGAGACGGGTTCTTCTAGGAGAAGGAGATCTTCTGACGTTCGTCCTACTATGAATCACGTAAATATCGAGTTTTCTACTGTTAAAGTGGAAGGTGACGGAGTCTACGGCATATATTTTGATGGGGGAACACAGAAGGAAGCGAGTCAACAAAATCGAAGTAAGGATTTAGCAACTGAGCAAACAAGTGTTGTTAAGCGGAGCGCTGTATCCAAACAGGAGAATGCAACTATAGGCGTAACGGGGGCAATTTCATTGAAAAAAACTGATTTTGAAGTTGCAAATGGTATAGCTATCTATGGTAATAATTCTGGTGGTCGTGTTTCATTAGAAAATAAAACAACCCTTGCTGGTGACTTGTTATTAAAAGCCGAGAATGATTCGAACATATTGGTTTCAGTTGATAATTCTATTGTTACAGGCAGTGTTCTCGTTGATAAAAATTCTTATGCAAAATTAGACTTGGCTAATAATTCACAGTGGATTCTAAAAAGAAGTGCACAGAGGAATTTGGGGACTCTAGATTCAGGATGTGTGGATTCATGCATTTCTTCTGTAAGTCTTGTAAATAGTGCTATTGATTTTGCACCTTCAGAATCTGAAGGAAAATATCAGACTCTCCATATTGGAAATGGGAAAGGAACTATTTATGCGGCACAGGGTAATACTGTAATTCATCTCAATGCACGTTTAAATCCTCGTGATCCGAGTGATCAGCAAGTCACTGATCGGCTTGTCATTCATGGTGATGTTTCTGGAAAAACAAAAATACATGTACGAGGTGATGCGGGCAATGTAGGAGATGGTAAAGCGAATGCCAAGATTGCTCATACTGTTTCAATTATTCAGGTCTATGGTCAAGCGAAGAAAGACTCTTTCCAACTCGATGGCAATTATGTTGCACTGATAAACTCACCTTACAAATACACCCTTCGTGCTTATGCTCCAGAAGCGACTTCGAAACAGGAGCATGTTCAGCAGAAATTTGTTAAGGAAGGTGGAGAATTTTGGAATTTCCGTTTAGAGAATCAGTATGTTAAGTCTGTTGGATCTGCTGCCCTTCCTGAACAATTTGTAAGGTCTGTTGTTCCACAGGTTCCAACTTATCTCAGCTTGCCTAATAGTGTATTCCACGCTGGTTTGATGGATATTAGCAATCAAAATAAGCAATTGGAGACGTTGCGGATGACTTCTACAGGAATGGTAGAGGTTCGTGAAAATCCTGCTTTATACTTGCGCGGCTATGGTGGAAGTTACCGTTATGCTTCAGATCTGTCCGCACTTGAATATGGTTATGACGGCGATCTTAGTTATAATGGTGTAGAGGCGGGTGTTCTGCTGCAAACTATTGAAAATACCGACAATGCTATATCCTTTGGCGTTATGGGAACTTATGGAAAACTTTCTTTGCAGCCTGTGAATGTTGAGTACAGTCAGAAGAGTGCATTTGATAAATGGACTGCTACGGTATATGGTAGCATGCAGCATAATGTTGGCTTCTATGTCGACGGTCTTTTATCCTATGGTCTGTTCAAAGGTGATGTTCTCACCCTTGCACGGGGTAAAACAGCAACATTAAAAGGTAATCCTTTGAGTGTTTCTTTAGCTGGTGGTCAGACAATTGCGACAGGATATAAGGGCTTTGTCTTTGATCCGCAGGTTCAGGTTGTGTATCAACATCTCCAGTTTAATAAAGCTCGTGATATTGACAATTTTGATATTGAAATGGGTAACCTTAATCAGTGGGTAGCACGTGTTGGTGGACGCTTAACCAAGATTCCTACAGGTTCTGAAGGCGTGAATGCTATTGCTTTCTATGGTAAGCTTTATCTTGCTCATGGTTTTGAAGGAAAACAGTCTGTGCATTTCAATGATGCTTTCAAGTTAGGAGCTTTTGGTTCTTCTCTAGAGGCTGGATTAGGTTTTAATGCCAAATTGTTGCCACAGTTCTCTCTGCATGCTGATATTCTCTATCAACATAAGCTTAATAAGGCTGGTTTTTCGGGAACAAGTTTTTCCGGAGGAGTACGTTATCAGTTTTAATATAAGGTACACTATGTACCTTTTTAGAAAAGGCAGCACATTGTGCTGCCTTTTTTCTTTATAACAACTTGTGTTATTCTTAAAAAATCTCGTCTTCTTTATTAAGCAAAAAAGACATAGTTTGTTTTATGCATGAGAGCACTTTTCTCCACTAAAGCGAATTTTCTTAAAATTTATGCTGCTACTGATGCGATAGAGTGCCTCGCTTTTATCGGCTTTTTAAGCGTTCAGCAGACCGGTATGCGTTACGTTATCCTTTTTAGTACTGTATTGATATTATCTAATATAATATTTGATGTTTTCTAAAGCTCGTTTTTGAGAGTTTGTTTTCTACTGATTTAAGTCATTGTTTCATTCATCTCCTTGTGGATTAATTTTTAAAAATCACAAGGTTTGATTGTGTTTTTAATTAATTGCACGCACTGGTTTTATTTTTTCTTTACACGAAATACAGAATGCATTATACACTCATAAAGTGTGTTTTTGTAATTGTTCTCTTATAGGTGGTTTTGGCGTAGAGCTTTTGCCAAATTTATTGGGATAATTCATTACACAGTTCAGATGAGCATGAGGCATGTTCTTTTGTTACACTTTTCGTATTTTTGAGGTGTGCAATGGGGTGTTTTGTAAGTGCTTTTGTTTTTAATGAGAGGGGAAGGAAAGTTTCGAGGGAACTATGATTAAAGTTTTTAGAAATCATCTATGTTTATGTGCTTGTACAACAGCTATCCTCTCTTTGTTCCAAAATGGAAGAGAAGTTTATGCGGCTGCAGAGGGGAAGGATAGTAAACCTTATGTTATAAAGGTTATCCCAGTTGTCTCTGCTAATTCTTCTTCTCATCTTAGCGGGAGTAATAAGCATAAGCTTCCTCTTAGTGGAGAAAGTGGGGATAATTATTATCCTCCTAATATGATTAATGTTGGCGATAACGATGATGGTATTCGTGGAGGAAATGATTATCGTCAGCTTAGTGGAGTGGAGGGATGGAATGGACATAAGGATAATGTAAATAACTCTGTTAAAGATGCAGACTCTGATGGAAGAGGAGTGAATCCTGGGTTTTATTACCATAGTGGGTTGTATTATGTATGTGATAATTGTGGGATAGATCCTAAAATTGATAATAAATCTTATACAATTACGAAAGAGAACTTTTCCAACTATCCTGTTGATCCTACTGCTATAACGGTGAAACGGATAGGGACCAGAGTTTATGGAGAGAATGTAACTGTTAGCAGTGAAGTTTCTGATAAATCTTTTTTGCGTGGTGTGGCTGTATCAGATGATGGAAAGATTGTTTTGAAAAAACCGACGCTTCAAAATACAAAGTTAGCTCTTTTCGCTCATAATGGGATAATTGAGATAAAGCAGGGGATTATAGAGGACAGTGATAGGGCTGTTGAAGCCGTGGGGAATTCATTGGTTATTTTAAAGGATACAAAAGTTAATACGCGTGATGGGAAGGTAAGTCTTTCCAGTTATAGCGGTGCAGATATCTGGGTGGAAGGTGGGGAGGTTAACTATACCAACAGTCATGGGATTTCTGCGATGTTGGGAGGCACGGTGATTCTCGATGGTGTTACTCTTACTGGAAAGGGACACAAAGACAAAAATGATGCAGCTTTTTTAATGGATGAAGGGGGACGTGTTGAGTTTACAGGGGGGACTATTAAGGTTGAGGATGCACATGGTATATTATTAGAAAATCCCGTCAAGTCTTTTAGTGTTGTACCAGAACGTTCTGACTCAAAAGATGAAACTGAAGATTTATCGAATAACTTTTATGTGACCGAGGCTAATTTTAAGTCTTCTTCTGTTACAGTAAAGGGTGAGGGATCTTATGGTATCTATTTTCAGGGAGAGAAGCCATGGAGCGAAGATGTGGATAAAAAAGAGGAGATTTCATTAGAGGAAGAAAAAGCTCCACCACGATTGGAAGTTGTTAATTTGGATACAACAGAGTTTTCTGTTTTAGACGATACGGCTCTTTATGGTAAAAACGTTATTTCTGGTGCGGTGAGTTTGATGAAAAGTACTCTTCGTTCAGGGGATTTTTTATTAAGAGCTGAGAAAGGGGCTTCTATAACGGTTTTGGCTGATGGTTCTACCCTTGAAGGTCGTACTCACGTTGATAAAAATTCTAATGCTGAGCTTTATTTAGGAGGTCATTCTACATGGATTTTACCACAACAGGTGCAAAAAGATCAACATGAGCCTGCAAATATCTCTTCTATTTCACTCGTTAGTCTTATGGGTGATAGCTCTATTAATTTTAAAAGACATGAATCTTCTTCTGCTGATGATTATCAAACTCTTCGTATTGGAAAGGGAAAGGGTGAGGTTTATAGAGCACGGGAAGGTGCCTCTATTTCCCTTAATACATACCTGAATAGTGGTGGTGCTCTTAATCATCAAAAGACTGATCGTGTTTTAATTCATGGTGATGTTTCGGGAAAAACAAAGCTCCAAGTGCATGGAGTTGCAGGAAGTCCAGGAGGATACACGGGAAGGGGAGGAAATGATGAAGGTATTTCAATCATTCAGGTTTCTGGACAAGCAGAGCAAGATTCTTTTCAGTTGGAAGGTGGTTATATAGCACTAGATAAATTACCTTATCAGTATAAGCTTTATAGTTATGGTCCAGGATCTGAGTTTGGAAAAGCAAGCATGGATCAGAGATTAGTTGAAGGGAGCGGAGATTTTTGGGATTTCCGCCTTGAAAGTAGGTCTATAGATTCTGATGTTCAACCTAAACCAGATCCTGCTCCTAAGCCAATTCCGGGACCAGAACCTTCTCCAGAACCAGCTCCGGAGCCCCATCCTCGTCCTAAGCCGGGCGTTAAGGCTGTTGTTCCGCAGGTTCCGACTTATCTCCTTTTGCCTAATGCTTTACGTCATATTGGTTTGATGAATGTTAACAATCAAAATAAGCGGTTAGAAGCTTTGCGAATTACTTCTGGGGGCTTATTAGAAAGTCGTGAAAACCCTCTCTTTTTTGTGAGCGGTTATGGCGGCAATCATCGTTATACTTCAAATCTTTCCGCGCTTGAATATGGTTATGGCGGCGAGTTTAATTATAATGCCATAGAGGCAGGCGTTTTGCTGAAAGCAATCGAAAATATGTATGGTTCCACTTCTTTTGGAATTATCGGGGCTTACGAGAGATTTTCTTTGCAACCTTTGAATGTTGAGCAGAGTCAAAAAAGTACATTTGATAAATGGTCAGTTACGGCATATGGTGGTATGCAGCATGATGCAGGTTTTTACGTTGATGGTCTTGTGTCTTACGGCTTGTTTAAAGGTGATGTTCTAACAACTGCACGGGGCAAGACGGCAACATTAAAGGGTTTCCCTTTAAGTGCTTCATTAACTGCTGGTAAAACGTTTATGGTGGGGGAGGACGGTTTTGTTTTTGATCCGCAAGTTCAGGTTGTTTATCAATATCTTCAATTTAATAAGGTGCGTGATGTGGACGGCTTTGATATTGATTTAGGAAAACTTCATCAGTGGGTAGGGCGTGTTGGAGGACGTTTAACAAAGAGGCTGGTTGCTACTGATGAGGCTCAGGTTGTTTCTTTCTATGGCAAGCTTCATCTTGCTCATGGTTTTGAAGGAAAACAATTTGTGCATTTTAAAGATGCTTTTCAGCTAGGTGCTTTTGGTTCTTCATTAGAAACTGGATTAGGTTTTAATGCCCAATTATCTCAAAATTTTGCGCTTTACGGCGATTTGGTTTATCAGCACAAACTAACGAAAGCTGGTTTTTCTGGAACGAGTTTTTCAGGTGGATTGCGTTATCATTTCTAGTATTATTTCTGTTTTTGATTAATCTTTCAAAAAGCTACAAGTTATACTTGTGGCTTTTTCTCATTATCTATTCATTTTGTGTTATAGCATTTTTACGAGAGTATGACTTTGCATATCTTTAATATGCTTTTAGGTTGGACTTATTTCGTTTTTTTGAAAAGTCTGAAGGCTTGTACGTTATCGTTTCAAAACGCGTATTTCAGAGTGATTATTATAATATTTTGATTTATAAAGATATTTTTAATTTAGGGTGCTGAAATATTTTCAATGCTCTTATGATGAATCCATAAAAAGCACTCCTGTTCATATTATATGTAAAATTAGCAAGTGGATAATCGTTTAAGAAAGGAGTCAATATAATTTTGGGAATTATATTAAGAGGAGAGGATTTACAATATTAGAAATTGGCAAAGACAAAGATGCTACTCAGGCACAATGAGGGCTGTATCCGATAAACTTGATATTATATCTGCTGTCGTTATGAAATGGGGATGGAAATATGAGATATATCTGAGAAAATTGGTGAATGAGAAACATAATGACGTATTGTTTTTTGAAAGTGTGTTTTCTTTAAATGCATAAATAAAAAGATGAAGTCATGTGTCATCTTCACTTTTTAAAATATGGCTCTGAATGTTTTTGAATATTGTAAAGTTGAATTAAAAGGAAAAGGTAAAATCGGAACTGATTTTTACACGTTCCTACTTTTTATTAGACTGTCTTACCATGAAGATTGCCTAAAAGGCATATGTGAACTCTTGTTTCTCAATTTTGGCATATGTTTTGTCTGCTTACAGAGTGTACACTGTTTCAATATAATATTATCGTAAGGATGTTGATTATATCCGTTCTGGCGGTGATTAGACGGCAGTTAAAGTAGGTGTTCTTAATGCATGTCAACTGACTAAGGGTGTTTTTGACTAACAACGTTAAAGGTGATTTTTCTGTCGTTCTTCAGTTATATTTTTGCAAATTCTTTGTAAAAGCGACAGATTTAGATTGTATTTTCGAGTAATTTTTTTATTCCATATTTACATAAAACACAAAAAATATTAATAAACTCACGATATTAAAACCTAAACGTATTAAATATTTTTCTTTTGGTTAAGTTTTTTGATACGTTATGTATAGATCTTAGTAAGAAGAGGGGGGTTATGGTGGAATTATGGTCAATCTATTTAAAAATCGCTTCTCCTTATGTACTTTTACAACGGCACTTCTTTTTTTGACACACAATGTTGGTGTTTTTGCACGCAATGCTGAATCTCAGGTTATCTCTGGAAGAAAGCAGTCTTCATGTGATCAGAATGCAGCATTTTATCAGTGTTCTGATGGTGGAGCGCACGAAATTAATAATAAAGTTTATTCGTTAATGGATAAAAATGTTAATGGTGTTCATGGAGCCATGGAGGCGTCTAAGGAAGGTACAATTATTCGTGGCAAGAATATAACTGTTAAGGGTATTTTGGATGAAAAGAATAACTCGGAAAACAATTTTTGGAAATATGGAGTAAAGGTATCAGAAAAGGCGACCGTCGTTCTGAGCGATTCCACGTTGAGTGGGGTTTTAGTGGGGGTGGAAGCTCAAGGTGGATTCATCGTAATGTCTGGTGGATCAATTGATGCAATCAAAGTGGGGGCTTTTGCTGGAGGAAAATCTCAAAGTGGTGTTGATTTAACGAATACGCAAATTAGCCTAGGGAGAGTTGGGGTTAAAGCAGAAGAAAAAGGATATCTTATTTTAGAGGGTGTCTCTATTACCGGCAAGGGGAGTACCGGCAAGGATGATCAAGGGCTGGATGCAGGTCGTCAGGCAGCTTTTCATATATCTGAAGATGGTTATGTTCAGTTTATGAAAGGTTCTGTTGATGTTACTGATGCTCATGGGCTTTTATTGCAGGGAGATAAAGCTCCTCAGATTAATATTGGAGATTCCAATATTACAGTGAAAGGTAATGCATTTTATGGTATACACTTTGAAGGTGTGGCAGCATCAGAAGGTTCGTCAGAGGGAAAATCATTGCGCGTTGATTTGAAAAAGACGCGTTTTGTCGTTCCAGATAGTATAGCTGTTTATAGCAGTAAATCTGGAAAATCTAAAATATTTTTAAAGGAAACAAAGCTTTTTGGGGATTTGTTGCTGAAGGCTGATCGTAACTCTTCTATAGAGGTTGTTGCTGATGCTTCTGCACTTGTCGGTCAAACTCAGGTTGATAACAGTTCTAAAGTCGACCTTATCTTGGGAAATAATTCACAGTGGGCTTTATTGCAACCAAGACAGAAAAAATTACAAGATCCTAATTATAGAGGTGTTTCGTTTATTTCATCGGTACACCTTTCTAATAGTTCCATTACTTTTGAAAAACCAAAGTCCAGTACTAATCATGCATATCAAACGCTTTATATTGGAAAAGGAACAGGTATTGTTTATCAGGCTTTTGGTGATGCTTGGATTCATTTGAATGCACGTTTAGATCCTAGTGATACAAGTGATCATCAAGTAACGGATCGGCTTCTCATTCATGGTGACGTTAAGGGAAGAACTATAGTCCATATACAAGGGGTTGCGGGAGGTTTAGAAGAAAAAAATAAAAAAGCGCATAGTGTTTCAATTATTCAAGTTTATGGAGATGCATCGTATGACTCTTTTCAACTGAATGGGCAGTATGTTGCATTAAATGGCGCGCCTTATAAATATGTTCTTCGTTCTTATGGACCCAAAGCTACTGGAGGGGAGGAGCATGTTAAACAGAGATTTGCTTTGAATGGAGGAGCATTTTGGAATTTTCGTTTAGAAAATGAATATGTTCAGACACCTGCTGTTTCTAAAAGCACTCCTATGGTTTCTAAACGTACACCTCCTGCACGTGCTTCTTTTGAGGATATTGTTCCAGCATCTTCTGAGGAGGTTGTTCCAGCATCTTCTGAGGAGGTTGTTCCAGTGTCTTTTGCAGATAGTCTTTCTAAAATTGAAAATGTTTCTCCGTCTCGACGAGGTGTAAGATCTGTTGTTCCTCAGGTACCAACTTATCTGCTTTTGCCGAATAGTTTGTTCCACGCTGGTTTGATAGATATTAGCAATCAAAACAAGCAGCTGGAGACAGTACGGACTAATCCTAGTGGAATGTTGGAAATTCGTGAAAATCCTGCTTCATTTTTGCGTGGCTATGGTGGAAGTTATCGTTATGTTTCAGATTTATCTGCGCTTGAATATGGTTATGGGGGGGATCTAGGGTACTATGCGCTAGAGACAGGTGTTTTGCTACAAAAAATTGAAAATGTTGACAGTGCTATATCCTTTGGGGTTATGGGGGCTTATGGAAAGCTTTCTCTACAACCTCGAGATGTTGCACAAAGCCAAAAAAGTACATTTGATAAATGGACTGCTACAGTTTATGGCAGTATGCAGCATGATGTAGGATTCTATGTTGATGGTTTGTTATCTTATGGTCTGTTTAAGGGAGATGTTCTGACAACTGCGCGGGGTAAAACGGCAACATTGAAGGGTAACCATTTAAGTGTTTCCTTGATGAGTGGTCAGAAAATTGCCACAGGATATGAAGGTGTTGTTTTGGATCCACAGGTTCAGGTTGTTTATCAGCATCTTCAATTTAATGCGGCTCGTGATATTGATAATTTTAATATTGAGATGGATAAATTTGATCAATTGATGGTGCGTATGGGTGGTCGCTTGATAAAGACTCTTACTGCGTCTGAAAAAGATCGTGATGTTTCTTTTTATGGAAAGATTCATTTTGCCCATGATTTTGGAAAAGAAAGGTCTGTGCGCTTTAAAGATTCTTTCCAGTTAGGGGCTTTTGGTTCTTCTCTAGAGGCTGGATTAGGTCTTAATGCTCGC
The DNA here is from genome assembly GCF_042195765.1 of Bartonella sp. AP3QHHD. Classification (NCBI taxonomy): domain Bacteria; kingdom Pseudomonadati; phylum Pseudomonadota; class Alphaproteobacteria; order Hyphomicrobiales; family Bartonellaceae; genus Bartonella; species Bartonella sp. AP3QHHD. The sequence continues at coordinate 47,467 of NZ_JBHIPC010000084.1, read as the reverse complement.
TTGTCTCAAAAATTTGCGCTTCATGGTGATTTGGTTTATCAGCATAAGTTGAGTAAAGGTGGTTTTTCTGGAATCAGTTTTTCTGGTGGATTGCGCTATCGTTTTTAGGATGATCATCTTGAGGTAAGTTGTTTAAAAAACCACAAGCCATGCTTGTGGTTTTTTATTATTTGTTTGCAACTTTTTAAATAAGTTTTTTAAAAAAATGTTTTTTTTGCATGAGCAAGTTTTTTTCTTTTTAGAAACGAGATAAGGCTTTCTGGTTTGCAGTTTTTGCTTCTTATGCTGTTTTTCTTCTTTGAGTTTATTTTTATTAAATTCTCTTGAAATCACTGCTTTGGGGTGGAATTTTTATTTCTATCTATATTTTTACGCGTTTTTATAAATAATACAATTTTAAATTGTGATATTTTGGGATTCTTGCTTTACATAAAATATAGGGTGGATATATAAAATACAAAACGTATTTTAAATTATCACGCGTAACCAAAGTTATTAAACAGAACGCGTGTTTTTTGTTTTTAGAGAAGGGGAAGAAAGTTTGTAGAAAATTATGTTTAAAAATCATCTCTCTTTATGTCATTTTACAACGGTTATTTTTTTCTTTGTATACAATACTGATGCAGGTGAGATTTCTTCTGAGAAGAAGCAATATTCATGTAACGAAAGCGCCTCATTTTATCGCTGTAATGATGGTAAAACGCATGAAATTGCCAAGAAAACTTATCAACTTACGGGTGAAAGTTCTGATGCTGCCATAGAGGCATCAGGGAAAAATACAGTCATTGAGGGAGAGGCTATAATCATTAACGGTGTTTCGAATGCAAATGGCCATTCAGAAACAAACGCTTGGACAACAGCTGTAAAGTCCTCAAATGGGGGAGGCGTTGCTCTATTTGATTCCATGTTAAATGATGTGTCGATAGGGGCCGATATTAATGATGAGGGAGCTTTTGAGATGCAGAATGGGGTGATTAAAGCAACCAGAATGGGGATCAGTGTTGGGGGTAAAGGGTCGTTTGTTTCTTTGACCAAGACAGAGATTAAGACATCTTCTGATGCGATAGGTCTTTTGAGTCATAATGGTGCAAAAATTTATATGAAAGGAGGAAAAATTGATTTTGCTGATGGTATTGGTGTTCAAACAGGAGGAGATGGAGAAATTAATTTAGAGGGTGTTTCTATTACTGGGAGGGGGAAACAGGGAACAAATATAGATAATCATCGTGAAGGCTCTGCTTTTAGTATGCTTCAGGGGAAAAGCTCTCTTAATTTCCAGAAGGGAAACGTTAATGTCGACAATGCTCATGGCATTGTAGTGCAGGGGAATAACCATAATGCTGCTCATATAAAATATTCCAATGTTTTTGTGAGAGGGAATGGATTTAATGGCATGCACTTTTTTTGGGAAGCTGTCTTAAATGATAAAAAAACAATTATACCTGGAAAAGGGACTGTCCATTTGACAAAGACAACTTTTATGGCTCCAGAAAGTACGGCTATTTATAGCCGCGAATTCGAAAGTTCTGTTAAACTCTTACAAAATTCAAAAATTTCTGGAGATTCACTCCTGAAAGCTGTTGAGCGTTCTAATGTAAAGATTGAGGCTGATGCTTCTACCCTTGTAGGAGGCGCACATGTTGATGAAAGTTCTACAGCTAAGATAGATTTAAAAAATGGTTCAAAGTGGATTTTATCGCGACCAAAATATGACAAATTGCAAAATTCTGATGCTTCTGGTTCTAATTTAGGGGACTATTCCTTCATTTCATCGGTCAATCTTACGGATAGTTCTCTTGTTTTTGAAGAATTAAAATCTAAAACAACAGATGGTTATCAGACACTTCTCATCGGAAAAGGATCTGGGACTGTCTATAAAGCGCATGGTGATGTGAATCTTTATCTTAATGCATATTTGGATCAAGGGGGAGAGCTTGAAAAGCAAAAAACTGACCGGCTTTTAATCAATGGTGATCTTGAAGGAAAAACGACAGTCCATGTGTATAGTGTTCCTGGAAGCTCAGGGGCATTGACGGGAGAGGGCGGTAATAATCAGGGGATTTCCATTATTCAGGTTTATGGAAAAGCCATGGAAGATTCTTTTCAGTTAAATGGGGGGTATGTCACACTTGAAGCCTCTCCCTATCAGTATCATCTTAAGAGTTATGGTCCAAGCTCTTCTTTAGGGGCGGCAGATTCCAATCAAAGAGTGCTTAAAAATTCTGGAACATTTTGGGATTTCCGCCTTGAAAGTAAATTTGTTGATTCCACTAAAGTTTTTCCTGTTCTTGATTTGGTTGTCCCCCCTTCTTCTGATGATATTCCTTCTTTTCCTAAAATTCATCCTAATATTACTGGAGGTGAGGATGGTTCTATTGATTCTAACTCTCAGCAAAAATCTCAGGAGCCAAGTCTTTCTTCTCCTGTAGATTCTCCTGATAGGAATTCCCATCTTACGACTACACCTAATGTATCTGATGTTTTTGTGCTTGAGATCCCCAATCTTCTTTCCTCTCTTGCGCCTGTTGTTCCCGCTATTGCTGAATCTAATCCAGTTGCTCCACCTGAATCTGGTTCACTTGTTCCGCCATCTGTTTCACCCACTCCTTCTGTTGTTTCCCCAGTTGCATCTGGTTCACCTGTTCCGCCGCATGTTTCACCCACTCCTTCTGTTGTTTCCTCAGTTGCATCTGGTTCACCTGTTCTGTCATCTGTTTCACCCACTCCTTCTGTTGTTTCCTCAGTTGCATCTATTTCACCTGTTCCGTCATCTGTTTCACCCACTCCTTTTGTTGTTTCCCCAGTTGCATCTGGTTCACCTGTTCTGTCATCTGTTTCACCCACTCCTTTTGTTGTTACTCCACCTGCGTCTGGTTCTTCTGTTTCGGCATCTGTTTTTGAGCTTTCTTCTCATTTTGAGCCAAATGTGAGAGTCGTTGTTCCACAGGTTTTGACTTATATTCTTGTGCCAAATACTTTATTTTATGCTGGATTGATGGATATCAGTAATCAAAGCAAGCAGTTGCAAGCGCTGCGAACTGTTTCTGGTCGGTTGTTGAAAAATGATGAAAATCCCGCTTTGTTTTTGCGCGGTTACGGTGGACATCATCATTATACTTCAAATTTGTCTGCATTTAAATATGGTGATTATGGCGGTGAGCTTGATTATAATGCACTAGAGGCAGGTATTTTACTCAAGAAAATCGAAAGTGCATACAGTACGACATCTTTTGGGATTATGGGAAATTATGGCAAACTTTCGTTGCAGCCTCGAAAGGTTAAACAAAGTCAAGAAAGTATATTTGATAAATGGACAATCACAGCATATGGAAGCATGCAGCATGATACGGGTCTCTATATGGATGGTCTCTTCTCTTATGGTTTGTTTAATGGAAATGTTCTCACACTTGAGCGAGGTAAAACGGCTGCATTGAGAGGGAAGCCCCTAAGTGTTTCTTTAACTGCTGGTAAAACGTTTATGATAGGCAGCCGATATTTTATTTTTGAACCACAGGTTCAGTTTGTTTATCAAAATCTCCAGTTTCAGAAGACTCGTGATATTAATAATTTTAATATTGATATGCGAAGCCCAGATCATTGGGGGATGCGTATTGGTGGGTATTTAACGAAGACACTTACATTTACTAAAGATAAAGATGCACATGTTCTTTCATTCTATGGTAAGCTTCATTTCATTCGTAGTTTTGATGATAAACAATTTGTATATTTTAAAGATGCCTTCCAGCTTGGTTCCTTTGGGACTTCTTTAGAAGCTGGATTTGGTGTTTTTTCGCAATTATCTCCCAAAATTATTTTTCATAGCGATCTGATTTATCAGCATAAATTTACGAGTGACGGCTTTTCCGGAACGCATTTTTCTGGTGGATTAAGGTATCATTTTTAATTGTATTTTTCTTTAATACATCCTTTGTGAAAGACATAAGCACAAAACATGGTTTTGTTGTGTCGTTTTTCTGATTTTTGACTTTACATATAATACAAAACAAATTATATGTAACGGCACATAATAAGAATAATACGTAGATGAACCAGGTGTGTCTTTTCAGTTTTTTATGAAGATAAAATAAAGGAAGTTTAGACTAAATTATGATTAAAGTACTAAAACGCTATGTGTGTGTGTTCTCTTACGACCTCTATTTCTTTCTTCGTGCACAATATAGATGTGAGTGTAGAAGATTATAACCCCTCGTGTAATTCTCTTTTTAAGTCGTATGCGTGTGATACAGTTGATGCTTCTCGTACTTTTGGAAGTCGTAATAAGTTATATATGAGTGGATTGGATAGGAGGGCTACAGGTGTTATTTTTACAATACGAACTCATAACATAGTTATTAAGCCGCAAAAAAGTAAAGGGGAAAAAGGCTTTCAGGAACTGATGGAATTTTAGAATTAAAGAGATCTGAGAAGATTACATCAGCAGTGGTTGTGTCAAAAGATAATAAAGCTTCTTTTAAAAAGAGTTCTATTACAGGAAATGGCGAAAAGAAAAGTGGTAGAAATGCTACGTTATCTCAATCTGTGTTTGGTGTGAAGCAGGGTGGTTCTTTCCTTTGATGAAGGTAAGATTCAGGTTTCTAATGTTCATGGTATAGAGGCAAGTGTCTTGCTCAATGCGATTGAGGATACACATCACACTTTGAGCTTTGGAATAAGGGAGAATATGGAAAAAAATTCTCTACAACCTCAAGATGTTAAAGAAAGCAAAAAAGTACATTTGATAAATAGTCTATTACAGTATATGGCAGCATGCAGCATGATACAGGCTTTTATATAGATGTCCTTTTTTCCTATGGTTTATTTAAAGGGGATGTTCTGACGCAAGCGAGAGGCAAGACAGCAACATTGAAGGAAACGCCTTTGAGTGCTTCATTGATTGCGGGCAAGTCATTTATGACAAGGGCATAAAGGGGTTATTTTTGATCCGCAGGTTTAGGTTATTTATCAAAATGTGCGGTTTGATAAGGCGTCTGATATTGATGGTTTTGATATTGAGATGGGAAAACTTGATTTGTGGGTGATGCGTGTTGGTGGTCTTTAAGAAAGATGCTTGCTGCTTTTGAAGAGGCTCTTGTTGTTTCTTTCAATTGCGAGCTTTAGCTTGCCATTAGTTTTAGAGGAAAACAACGTGTGCGGTTTGGAGATGAATTCCAATAAGGGCTTTTGGCTCTTCTCTAGAAACTGGAATGAGATTGAAGGCTCAGTTGTCTTCAAACTTTGCTTTGCATGGAGATGTAACTTATCAGCATTGCCTTAGAAAAGGTGGTTTTTCAGGGATTATTTTTTCAGGCGGTTTATACTATCGTTTTTAGGTGCCTATGAAATATAGAGTAATTTTTACATAAGTTATAGAGTGTTTTATGAAGTATAAAGTGATTATTTAAGTTTTATAATTGCTATTGTTAGTGTGTTTAACTTAATGTTATGGGGAATATTTTTTTATTTTTAACTAACAGGGGGAGAAGGAAAAATTGGGAATAGAATTATGGTTAATGTATTAAGGGGTTATAGATTTTTATTTATTACAACGGCTATTGTTTCTTTTTTGCCAATCGTGAGTGTGAATGCAGATTTTAATAATTTTGAAACTCTCTGTGATCCAAACGCTCAGTTTTATAAATGCAATGATGGTAAAAAACATACAATTGAAAATAAAACTTATCATTTAAAAAATTTTTCGAGAGTTCCTTCTGATTCTGCTCCTATTGCTGCTTTATATATAGAAGAACAAGGTACAGTTGTTGATGCATCTCAGATAACTGTTACGGGCGATAATTCGCGTCAAGGAACTGTATATGGTGCATATCTAAAACGTAATGCGCGTCTTAATTTAAAAAATGCAAATTTTAAGGATGTACTTGCGCTTCATGCGCAAAATTCAGTTATTAGCATGACAGATGGGGCGATTACAGGGACTTCTCGCGTTATGTATGCATTTGGAATAGGAACGGATATTGCTTTAGTGCGTGTAAATATTGAGCTTAAACCAAATGAATTCAATAGTACACAAGAATTAAATAGTACCCAAGAAATGGGGCTGGTTAGTAGTTTTAGTTCAAAGATTAGGATGTCAGGCAGTACCGTAACTTTTAATGAGATTGGTGGGTTTTCAGCACAGTTTGGGGGACAATATACTTTTGATAATACTGTCATTAAGGGAAGAGGGAAACAAGAGACTGTTATAGTAGATGAGAAAAATGTTGATAAATTACTGGGAGCTTTTGAGGTATCTCAAGGTAGTGATGTTCAATTGAGTGGTGGTTCTGTAGAACTTACAGGCATGCATGGCTTTTTGATTAAAAATCTTACAGGTTATACAGATGATAATGGTAAATTAATTAATAAATTTAATCATTTGTATGAGTTTCAAAAGACAAATATTAAGGTTAAAAAGACAAAAATTTCTGTTCAGGGGAAAGGAGCATATGGTCTGTATTTTTATGGGTTAAGTCCAGATGTATGGGTTGATTTGGTAAGGTATAATATGTCGTCTTCAGCGCTTTCGAGCGCGCGAGGAATTACTATAGGAACAGCATCTGTTCATTTGTCAGAGACAAATTTTGCGGTTCCGGATGGTATTGCCATTTATAGTGCCGGATATAGTGCTGGAGATCGTGTTTATGGAGCTCGAGCTAAGGTTAGGTTAGAAAAGACAAAAATCTCCAGCGATTTGTTTTTAAAAGCTGAAAATAATTCTTATCTTCTCGTTGAAGCAAATTCCTCTACACTTACAGGAGGTTCTCGTACCAAGGATGCCTCTGATATTTATTTACATTTAAAGAATGGTTCTCAATGGTATCTTACCAAAAGCAAATATCAAAATCCGCAGGAACCAGATGCTACGGTTTCATCGCTTTCAGGTGTGGATCTTGAGGATAGTACAATTGTTTTTGATCACTATCAATCTACTGGTTATCAAACGCTGTACATTGGAAAAAAAAGTGGTGTAAACAAGTTAGATGAGGAGGAGTACATATATGGTGCAGATGGTAATGTTCAGATTAAGATGAGCACGTTTCTCAATAATGATGGTTCATTTGATTCTGAACAAACGGATCGTATTTTGATCTATGGGAATGTCTTGGGAACCACGCTTATTGGGATAGAAGAACTTTTAAAAACTTCAGATAAAGAAGCAGGCAATAAAAGGAGTCAAAGTATTTCACTTATTCAAGTTGCTGGGACGGCAGAGGAAAGTTCTTTTAAGTTAAACAATAGTTATACTACGGTTAATGGATTTCCTTATCAGTATAAACTTCGTGGCTATGGTCCAAGCTCTTCTTCTGGAAATGCAGACCCAAAGAATAGATTGGTTGCTGGAGAAGGGGATTTTTGGGATTTTCGTCTCGAAAGTGTTTACATTGGTCCTGAATTAGATTCTTCTGAAACTGCTTCTAAGCCAACGTCTACAGTTTTACCTCCTCAATCTGAAGAAGAGACGGTTCCTTCTAAACGACCAACAGAGACTATTTCACCTGAACAACCCCCTTCTGTTGAGCCTCCACTTATACCATCTACACCTTCTTTGCCTGAAGGTTCTAAACCGTCTGAAACATTAATCCCTACGGATTCGACGCTTACTCCTTCTGCATCAGCTCCGCCTGAGCTTCCTTCTGTACCAACAGTTCCAGAGGCTCCTTCTGCTGTGCAACCTATGCCTGTACCGTTTGTTCCAGTTGAAGATTCTACTAATGATGTTCTGCCATCTGAGCCCTCTGCTCCGGAGGACACTTCATCTCTGGATACTGTTTCTCCTCCTTCTGTCCCTGTCGAACCAAAGCCTTCTGAGTCCTCTGATCCTTTAGATCCTTCATCTAATCTCTCTATACCGCTTGATGTTCAGTCTAATCTCCAAATTAGAGCGGTTGTTCCACAGGTTCCAACTTATCTTCTTTTGCCAAATGCCTTATTTCATGCTGGTTTAGTGGATATGACCACGCAAAATAAGTCGTTAGAGACAATGCGGAATGCTTTTCATTTCTTTGGGAAAGATGATAAAAAGACAGCCTTTTTTCTGCGTGCTTATGGGGGGAGCCATCATTATGCTTCCAATTTATCTGCTTTTGAATATGGCTATGGTGCTGAGCTCGATTATAATGCATTTCAAGCAGGTGTTTTGTTAAACGAGATTGAGAGTTTATATGGTCGTACATTCTTTGGAGTTTTGGGAAACTATGGAAACCTTTCTCTACACCCTCAGGATGTTGAACAAAGCAAAAAAAGCGCATTTAATAAATGGTCTGTTGGGGCTTATGGAAATTTGCAGCATGATACCGGTTTTTATATAGATGGGGTGGTATCGTATGGTCTTTTTAAGGGTGATGTTTTGACCCTTGCACGGGGTAAGGTTGTGGCGTTAAAGGGTAAACAGTTTAGCGGTTCTTTAACGAGTGGTAGAACGTTTGCAACAGGGTATAAAGGTGTTGTTTTTGATCCGCAGATTCAGGTTGTTTATCAGCATCTTCAGTTTAATCAGGCGCGTGATATTGATAACCTTGAGGTGGATTTAGGAAAATTTCATCAATGGGTGGGGCGTGTTGGTGGGCGTTTAAGCAAGACGCTTAATGCTTCTGAAGAGGGACGTGAAGTTTCTTTTTATAGTAAGCTTTCTTATTTGCATAGTTTTGAAGATAAGCAATTCGTTTCTTTTAAAAACGATTTTCAGTTAGGTTCCTTTGGTTCTTCTTTGGAAGCAGGGGTTGGGTTTAATGCCCGTCTCTCATCAAAACTTTCTCTTCGTGGAGATGTCACTTATCAGCATAGATTTAAGAAAATTGGTTTTTCTGGAACGAGTTTCTCTGCTGGATTGCGCCACCTTTTTTGAAGAGGTGCAATATGTATTTTTAGTTAAAAGGCAGAAGATTTTCTGCCTTTTAATGTATTGAAATTTATTTTGCCTCATCAATATGGTTATTTTTTTGATATAAAAGATTACAATAGATGCTTTCTTTTATGCGATGAGAAATTTTTCTAAAATTTTTGATGTCAAGATATGAGGACAGATTTCATTGTGAATATGAGAAGTTTAAACGCTGAATGCTTGTGGCATAATCTTTCAAAAAATGCGATATTGATGATTGTTTTTGTCCGTTTCTGTATTAATTTTTATAGATCATAAGTTTAGTCTTTATGAGTTTTATGCATTGTTTTGAATTTTGTTTTAGAACTTTATTCACGTTTATATCATTTAATACGCATATTATTTGTTTCCTTTTTTAGGATTTTTACTTAAGAATTTTGGATAAATATTTATTTTTAGAACAAACAGAGGGAGTTTGAGGTCAAATTATAATAAAAGTAAAGTATGCTTTATCGTGTTGTTACGGTTGTTGTTTTGTAAATGATAGGTGGCAGAGAAATTTCGATAAGATACAGGATATTATTTTTATTGCGGTCATGCGCGGATATCATCATTCTTTTTTCAGCATTCAATATTTGCGCAGATTTTAGCACTCGAGAATGTTCATAAGAAGCAATTCACCTTTTTTCAAAAGTCCTTCTTTGCATGCCAGCTTCGTTTGTGATGGACAAGGGGTTAATTGATTAAATATAAACAGGTTTGAAATGAAAGAAATTTATAATATTCAGTTTTTATTCAATATGTAAAATGATGAGTGAGCATTCTGAATTATTGCATGAAATTTTCCTAAATCAATATTACGCGCCTGATTAAACTGAAGATGCTGATAAACAACCTGAATCTGCGGATCAAAAACANATCAATATCACGCGCCTGATTAAACTGAAGATGCTGATAAACAACCTGAATCTGCGGATCAAAAACAACACCTTTATACCCTGTTGCAAACGTTCTACCACTCGTTAAAGAATCGCTAAACTGTTTACCCTTTAACGCCACAACCTTACCCCGTGCAAGGGTCAAAACATCACCCTTAAAAAGACCATACGATACCACCCCATCCATATAAAAACCCCTATCATGCTGCAAATTTCCATAAGCCCCAANTTTAACAAAACACCTGCTTGAAATGCATTATAATCGAGCTCAGCACCATAGCCATATTCAAAAGCAGATAAATTGGAAGCATAATGATGGCTCCCCCCATAAGCACGCAGAAAAAAGGCTGTCTTTTTATCATCTTTCCCAAAGAAATGAAAAGCATTCCGCATTGTCTCTAACGACTTATTTTGCGTGGTCATATCCACTAAACCAGCATGAAATAAGGCATTTGGCAAAAGAAGATAAGTTGGAACCTGTGGAACAACCGCTCTAATTTGGAGATTAGACTGAACATCAAGCGGTATAGAGAGATTAGACGAAGGATTAACAGGGGCAAAAGACCCAGAAGGCTTTGGTTTAACAAGGGCAGAAGGAGAAGGAACAGAATCCGGAGATGAAGGAGATACCGTAACAGAGGGCGGTAATAGAAGCTCCATGAAATGATTATTAGATGGAATTTTCTAGGCAAGAAACTGAAGTGTAGAAGGCTGCTCGTAGGAAACTTTGCCCTTTAGAAGGGGAAATCAAAAAATTTTTTATTTAGGAAAATAGTGTTGCATTCCCTTCTTCTGATCGTAGGAATAAATCGTTGTTTTAATGATGATATCAGCTATTTTTTGCCAAATTTTTAAGAAAAATGCTTTTGTGGAAGTATGTAGCCTATATAGATGTTTATAGGGAGATGGGGGGCGGTCTTGAGGGTGATGTTTTTATTCTTGTATGGGGGTAGCAATGTTAAAAGGTCAAAAAACATGTTTAAGGTATTTTCTTGTCTAAAGGGGGGGAGGAAAGGAAGAGGGAAGATTTAATGATTACGAAGATTTTAGGAGATTTTGGGAGGGAGATTAGGGAGATAGGATTTCTGAGAGCTCTGGAGATGCACGGGGATAAGATTTCTGGAGGATTGTGTGGGCATTTTTTATAGGCGATAATTGCGCTTGTCGGTGTAATTTAATCAGCGATATTGATTATACCACATTCACCATTTTCGCTACCGAAGGAGAGGTTTTGCCCTGCTTGATCCCAGTTAAGTGCTGAGATAGCGCTTTTCCCACAACCTTTTAGAAGGACTTCTTTTCCATCATGAAAATGTGCCGCTAAAATCATTCCATCATTGAAGCCTATTGCTACAATTTCTTTGTTTGGGTGGCATGAAACGGTGCTAACAAGTGCATTTGCTCGTGTGCCTAGTTCTAGTGGTGTTTTTCCTATGGGGCCATCTTTTGTATGAAAGGGCCAAACAATTGCGGCAGAGGCACCTGATGTTGCTAGCCATTTTCCTTTTGCGCTCCAAGACCAGCTTTTGACTTTGCTTGGATAGCCACTCATGCGGAGGTGCTGATTATCAGTGAGACGCCAGCCATGCAAGGCGTTTTCTTGCATGGTGGAAATGACATAGCGGTTGTCTGGTGAAAAGGTGACACTACAATGAGCTCCTTTCCATACCAATGTGGTGGGAGATATTTGCGTTGATAACCAATGAAGAGTGACTCCATTGTAATGGGCAACGGCAAGTCGCAAACCTTTTGGGGCAAAAGCAAGGCCTTCTACACTGCGTTCATGTGTGAGCTCTTGTCGTTCTTTTCCAATATGCGCAAATGCGAGGCGTGAAGAGGAAAAAGCAAAAGCTTTTTGTGGACCAAAAGCAACGTTGTTTATCCATTTGCGTTCTTTTTGGCTTAACAATTCCGTGTGATCTGCTGCGGTTGTTTGACAGACTTTTCCATCTTCTCCACCGGTGATGATCGCGGTATTGTCATGGGAAAAATGGCTTGAAATTATTCCTTGGTGAACTTCAACGATTTGTGGGGTTGGATTAAAAAAAACAATGAAACCTTCTACGGAAACAAAGGCTGGTTTATTGCCTATAAAACCGCAGGAAAGGCAGTAACTTTTGAGATCATAATGGGTAATGTTTGGCATTATCACTCACTTATGCGCAATTTTCAAAACCAGTTTTTAATTTTTCAGCATCAAGAGAGCGTCCTATAAAGACAAGGCGGCTTTCTCGTTTTTCATCTTCACGCCATGGGCGTTGATGTTGTCCTTCAAGAAGCATATGTATCCCTTGAATGACGTAACGATCATCGTCTCCTTGAAAGGCGATAATGCCTTTAAGACGCAAGATATCAGGCCCTTGTTGCTGTGTAACCTGCTGGATCCAAGGGAAAAACTTTTCTGGTTGCAGAGCATCTGTTTTTAAACTTACAGAAGTGATGGTAATATCATGAATGGTGGATGCGTGATGATGGTCATGATGACAATCGGGACCGCACACATGGTTGGCATGTTGGTGTGCATGTTCGTGATCGAGAAAATGAGGTTCATGATCGAGAGTCCGTTGGAGATCAAAAAAACCACGATTAAGGAGTGTCTCAAGAGGGATATTGGTGCGCTGTGTTGTATAGAGTATAGCGCGAGGATTAATGGCCAGAATAAGGGATTCAGCATGGCTGCGTTCTTGTGGGGTGACAAGATCAATCTTATTTAAAAGAATAATATCCGCGAAAGCAATTTGGTCTTCAGCTTCACGACTTGTTTTTAATTGAGAGGGAAAATGCTTTGCATCAACGACTGCTATGACACTGTCGAGAGCTGTTTTTTCATGGATAGTATCATCCATGAAAAAGGTCTGTGCTACGGGAACGGGATCAGCAAGCCCTGTCGTTTCTATAATGATCGCATCAAATCGATGAGAACGTTGCATCAGACTTTCCAGAATGCGAATGAGATCACCACGCACGGTGCAGCAAACACAGCCATTATTCATTTCATAAATTTCTTCGTCTGATTCAATGATCAGGTCATTATCAATACCAATTTCACCAAATTCATTGACAATGACGGCATAACGTTTGCCATGATTTTCATTGAGAATGCGGTTGAGAAGGGTGGTTTTCCCAGCACCAAGATAGCCTGTGAGAACCGTAACGGGAAGTTTTTTGGGGTGTATCGTTTCCATGGAGAGACCTTTTATTGTTCTTTATTGCCATGTGTTTATGTTAAATCGATTGATATCATCAAGTAAATCACGAAGCTGAGACAGAACATGAGAAAAGATTGCTTCACCGGCTTGTGGTGTTGCTTTGCTTGCATTTCCTGCCGCACCTTGCGTATTTAGATCTTTCATTGTCCAACCAAAGGCATGAGGACCATAAGCACGTAAATACCGATAATTGGCAATCATATCCGCTTGTTTATTATGAAAATTTTCTGCCTTTTCCATATGGACTTTTTCTGGTGCTAAATAGAGCATGAGAGAGGTTTCGATAAAGCCTCCATGGATATCAAGATGTTGTTGAGATGGCTCCATGAGACCTTGTGGTAAACCAAAACGGCTCCAGCTTGTTGCTACAGCGAGCATGGAAAGGCGCTTTCGTAATTCGGTGATAACAATGCTCATTAAAGGTGAATTTCCTCCGTGAGCATTGAGAAGAAGAAGACGGTTGATCCCTTTGTGATAACAGTTTTCACCAATCTTTATCCATCGCTTAATCGCATCAGAAAAGGTAAGGGTTTGTGTACCTGTAACATCCATATGTTCTATAGAATAGCCAATCTTTTCAACCGGTAAAAGTGCGATATGAAACTGCTCTTTTGTTTGTAAAGTGAGAGCTTTTGCAAAAGCTTCAGCTATAATCCAGTCGGTTTCGAAAGGAAGGTGCTCTCCGTGATATTCGTGTGCGCCCAAAGGTAAAAGAGCGAGAAAAGGCCTGTTAGATACCATAAATTATTGCCTAAAAGAGAAGTTAACATAGACAAAGTGATCGAAGGTGCTGTCACTATTTAATCTATCTATAAGAGAAACGCAAATAGGCGTCTTTTTACATCACATATGGATGCATAAAAATGAGAGCTTTGTTAAAAATAGAGAAGCTTTTATTGAGCAAAGCCAACGCAATTTTTCTGTAATATGAGGCAATATTTCTCAAGATAGTTATCTTTTGTAATTATTTCTGATATATATTCTCATTTTTAATAAGTAAATATTCATACATATTAAATTATTATACATCAAATAATGAAAAATATTTTTTATTATTTATTGAAAATATGATTTTTTAGTAATTTTATCCTATTCCTTTTATTTCAAGCATTTGATTAATTATTTATTATTATTTATTTTGCACAAATTGCAGACAGTTATGTGAATATTGCCAAAAATTTTTTTCAAAGAGAATTATTTTTTACTAATACAGAGTAAATATAATTACTCAAAATATAAATAAGGCTGCGCTCTACAATATTGACGAAAAATATGGAATAACTTTTATGAAAATTAAGAAAGAAAGTTGTTTTTCAGTATTTTGGGGATCATTTCATTTTTCATGACTCTCTTTTTATTTAATTTTAGGTAGTTTGTTGGAGCTCTAGTATTGCTTATAATGTTTTTGTAAATCTGATAGATTTACTTATTTTATGCGTTTGTTTTGTTAGGTTTGAAAGTCAATATTTTGTGTTCTTTATGCTGTATGAGATAAAGGGGGCTGAATTACCTCTTTGAAGATGCTATGCGATATTTTTTTCTTTATATATCAGTAAAATTTGAGAATCATTTTATTAATGTCTTTTCCATTTTAAAATAGAGATCTTAATTGCTTTTTTACATTTTTATACCTATTTTATAGAAAATGAGTACACTATTTTAAGGTTGTTTTATTAGGATAGATTTGTTTTAGATCAAGTTTTTATTCGCTACCAATTTTATTTTTCAATATTACTGATAAGTGATATAATAAAAATCCATTAAGTACTATTTCATTTTTATTTTTATTGAAATAATAGACAATCATATATCATTATATTGGCAGTTTTAAATTTTATAGTTCTTTAAAATTAATTACATTTTAAATTATTTATAAAAGCTCTATTATATAATTTTTTAAATTAATTTGTTTCGTAATATTTCTTATAATAAGAAATTTAACAAATTATTATTATTTTTAATTATATCAATAAAAATGACAAAATAATATTACTGTTAGTATCTTGATTTATTATGGTGTAAAAGTAATAAATTATTTTTTATCATTTATTGTTTTTTATCTTTACATGTAATACACAATGTGTTATATTATAATAACAAAATTACATATAATATTTTATTATGTGAAATTATATAAATGATTAAATATAATTTTTGGTTTTTATATATGTGAATATTCTTTCATTTTTTTCAGTGAAGAAAAAGAGGAGTAAAGAAAGCTATGTTTAAAATATTTAAAAATCGTGTATGTTCATTTACTTTTACACTATTTATGCTTTTTTTTGTACAAACTATAGAGGGAAATGCAAGTTTTGTAAAAAATAAAGTTCAAGAGAGAATAGCAATTACTATTCCTACACTAGAAAAAAATGTAGCTATTAAAGCTGTGGATAGAGCTGTTATTCAAGGCGTTGAGGAACAAGATGGCATTGCTTTGGGGAAAGTTGAAAAAGCTGCTGCTTTTTCAGGTGCAGCCTTTTGGGGGGGAATAGGTATTTTATCACTTCTTGCTTCTTTAAGTATTGGGGATGTATTAGGTACTGTTGTATCTCTTTGGGGAATATTTAGTACACTTTAGTAGGAAGCTCATCGACAGAGTCGAGGATTTTTTTGTTCACTTCATTATTTTGAAAAAATAAATATTTTGACTTATTTATACTGTATTGGATAAAAATCACTATTCTTAATACTAAATATGGCTTTTATTAACATTATTAAAGTTCAAGGTCCTGCATTTATGGTTTTTTACAAAATAATGTAACCTGATTTTTTACAGTTTATGTTTATTCCCTAGTAATAAGGCTAGTATACTCATTATCTTTATCAGCTTTTTAATATTGTCTATCTTCTCTCATATGAAGATTATTCATCAAAGGCATATTTTATCCTTTTTAAATTTTTTTATTTTTTATAAGAGGATAAAATAAAAATATCTCTGTATTCATGGCTCTTATGCAATAAGAAAAATGAGAAATTATTATTTATCATTCAAATTTGTTTATGTTAAATACATCAAAAGTATTTTTTATGTATAACAAGTTGTGTTCGTGTATGGACAAAATTATTAAAAAAAAGAGTAAAAATTCTTCTTATGAATTATCTCTAAGGTTCAAGGACTGTTGTAGTATTGGCAAATAAATGATGGTGCTGGTTTGTATCTTTATAGAGTAAAGATAGTAATACACAATGAATCTTATGCCATCTCATGGAGTGGTTTATACTGTCGCATTTACGGGACATATTGTGAGAGGGAAGTGGTAATGTGCATCGTTGGAAAATGCTTTTATTAAAACATAAACCTGTATTTGCGATAGAAGTGTATTCTGGGTTATTCTGTTGCCTAAGGGAAGGATACTGTTAAGTAAGGTAATTCAGGAGTATTTATAGCTTAGCGGAAGAAGGGCTATGAAGTAAAAGGTCTTGTTTAGCACGAAGACGCGCAATCCATTGATCTTCACGAATAGCAGTATTATGTATTGTAATGAGTTCGTTTTTTTTAATTGCAGCTGTTACTGTTGCTTTTTCTAGAAGACCACAAGGAATGGCGTGGTGAGCGCGTGCTTCTGCGATGTTCATTATCCAAGCACGATAAGTATAAAGACCGATAAAGTCTAGCGGATCACCTGGATGTAAATCTTTTTTAGCAACAGCACAGACTTCTACTACGGGATGGCTAAGAGGGACCATATCTTTTTTGCCATAAAGCATAATACGTGCGCAGGTGAGGGGAACTTCCATTGCTGTTAAATGATAGGGGCGATGAAAGGTGAAGTAAGGTCCCTGGCCAATTTTTAAATCTTCCATACGTTCGCGTAAACGTGGGTGTGCTATTTCGGCAATGACAAAGACACCTGGTGAAACACCTTGACCTATTGAATAATCTACAACACCATATTGCTGTAAAATGCCCCCATCTTGTTTTGGAATAAGCACTTTGTTTAAATCTTGTAGCGCTGCTCGTGGTCCATGCATTCCTGGGCAATCGGGGAGAAGTCCGGTGGCATTGGCAATGGCTGCCATTTCAACCATCGTTTTGGAACCATCAATAAATTCAACCAACATACGCACATTCATATTACGCCGGAATGCTTCTTCTTCGTAAGCATCAGGTGTAGCATCAAAGCGCAGAGGATTATTTTTTCCTTTACCCGCTGCAACAATCTTATGTCCAAGGGCTGAAACAAATTCTATGAGTTCCATACAAGAAGTAGGTTCATCGCCGGCACCAAGTGTATAAATGAGCCCTCGTTTTTCTGCTTCATGTTTGAGATAAGCGCCAATTGTAACATCTGCTTCAACATTCATCATGACAAGATGTTTGTTATTCTCAAGCGCTTTGATACCAATCTCTGCTCCTGCTTCGGGATAGCCTGTTGCATCAACGATAATATCAATTTGTTCATGGCGCAAAACAAGGTTAATATCATCTGTTGCTGCAATCAAACCCTTTTCAATGCTTTGGGTGAGAGCATAAGTATTTTCAACTTCACAGACATGTCCATCTTCGCCATAGGCTAGTGTAGCGGCATCAAAAATACGTGACAGTGTCCTCGTGGCTACAGCAGCGACTGTTATACCATCCATATGCGCAATACTTGATAATAAATCTGTGCCCATTTCACCACAACCAATCAGTCCAATACGGATGGGGGGATGGTTTTCTGCACGTTGTTTCAAATCATGCGCTAAACCTGTTAGGTTCACATTGCTTGCCATTCTTTTTTCCTATTTGAAAACTATTCTGCTAAAGAACTTTTCTCATTCATAAGGTGCATTTGTTTTTAAGACAATTAATCTTTTATTCTTGATGCTCTAATCAATGGATTTTATAAAAGCAAGAGGGGTGGTTTCTTTTATCAAATAAAATAGGAATAGCGTTATGCAGCAAAAAATAACAGTACAAGATGTCACCAGTTTTATTGGGAAAGAAGTGGGATTATCGGAGTGGCGTCTTGTTACACAGGATATGATTAATCAGTTTGCATGTGCTACAGATGATCATCAATGGATACACGTTGATGAGGAAAAGGCTAAAAAAACACCTTTTGGCGGCACGATTGCTCATGGTTTTTTAACATTATCGCTTTTGTCTACGCTCGCTTATGAAGCTCTTCCAGAGTTGGAAGGGAGCACAATGGGGATTAATTATGGTTTCGATAAAGTACGCTTCATGAGTCCTGTGAAAACAGGGGTACGGATACGTGCGCATTTTGTGTTAGACGACGCAGAAATTCGCCCTTCTGGTCGAGTGGTTTTCCATTATGGGGTTACGGTGGAAATTGAAAAGTTAAAAAAACCAGCTCTTACAGCTCAATGGCTTATTGTTGCTGTTGTGGAAGAAAAACCTTCCAATATCTAGATTATTTGAGTGCTTTATTTTATAAAATTTTTATACAATTCTATTAGAAGTTTCTTCAATGATGATATTGAGAATAATCTATAGGATGATAGATATGGTGGAGCTATCATAGCGTTGATAGCCATAGCAGGTTGCTATCTTTCCTAGATCGTTTTGAAGAGGAGTTTCCTAATGAAGATAGTGCATTGCTTCACGCTTTTGTTTATAGCGTTCTTTAATGGGATCATACCCATCACGTAAAACAGAACGCTTCAAATGGAATATACTTGCGTTGCCAATTCACGGGCTTATTTTAAAGCAACATCTCTCAACGCTCGTCACACCCATTTCGCAATGGCGCCTGTGAATAGTATAACGATAAAGCCATTGAGCACCCCTATCTTTATGCTTGTGAAGAAGAAAGCCGACACCATCATATTATATGCTAGCCGCCAATGTTAAGACAGGTCTTGGCGCTTGAGATAATTCATAAGAGGCATGCCTTTCTTTCTTGTATAGTTTTACTCACACGTCTCTTCCCGCTTTTAACGTGCAAGCGAGAGGTTTTGGTTGATTCTATATGGAACAAATTGGGAATGAGAGGATCTTACGGTATTCAGAGTTCTCATTCAATATGAATAACGCCATATTATCATTATAAATTCAATGTGTTATCTAAGGTTGGGAAAGGTCGTGACCAATGTCTTAATTTAAAGAGAGTCTCACATACTGTGAGATCTCTTATTTTATCCCCTTTTATATTAAAGCCATTAAAACTATTTTCTTTCATGTTACAAACGGATGGGGAGAGATAAAAACTGTTTAAGAAAAAAGTTTCTAATCTCTTATGAGCGTTTTCGATAGGCAAGGGTTGGTGCACTTGGAAAGTGGCAAAGAGGATGATGGTATTGGCATGTGAAATTCTAAATCTTTTAATGTTTTGTTTTATCAAGTTTTTGTACGATTTTATCAGAAGTCCATTGGGTTGTAATATTGAGCACGATCAAAAGGATGATGACGATGGTCATGATGAAGGTATTGTAGCGTTGGTAGCCATAGCGGATTGCCATATCCCCTAAACCGCCTCCACCAAGATATCCAGCAAGTGAGGTGGCTCCTATAAGAGAAATGACCATGACTGTAAAACCTGTAATCAGGCTAGGGAGAGCTTCAGGAATAAGAACATGTCTGATAATTTGAAGACGACTTGCACCCATCGAGCGGATCGCTTCAATGAGACCGTTTTCAACGGTTTTAAAAGAGAGTTCCGCCATGCGTGCATAAAAAGGGATAGCTGAAATGGTCAGTATAAAAATTACAGCAGGCATTCCTATCCCTCTTCCTACAACGATACGCGTAACGGGAAGAAGATAAAATGCAAGAATGATAAAGGGAATGGCACGAATACTGTCAATGATTATGCTTAAAGGGCGATTGATGAGAGATGAGGAAAAAATCCCTCCGCGTGCTGTTGTGTGAAGAAGAAGACCAAGGGGAAGCCCTATAATAAATGCCATAACAGAAGCACTAAGTGTCATCAATATTGTATCAATAACAGCTTGGGGAAGTTCATGAGACAGAACATTAAACATAGCCTAAGACCTCACAATATCGTCCTTTTTTCGTTAACCATTGAACAGCTTTTTCTAAAGCTTCTTTATCTTCTCCAGGAAGAGCCAAGAAGAGTCTCCCGATGGTTTCATCTTGAACTGTATCAATGCCACCATGCAAAATACGTGCTTTTAAACCACTCTCATTTTCTAGAAGATGAAGAAAAGGCTGCTGGGCAATTTCACCGGCAATATTAATTTCAATGACAGCTTCTCGTCCAATTGGTTTGAGATTTTTCGCAAATTTTTCAGGAAGTTGCGGGGTTACAAGCTTGAGCATAGCTATGGTTGTATCGTCTTGCGGTGATGTAAAGATGTCTTTCACACGTCCTTCTTCTACAATGTTTCCCTGATTAAGAACAACAACGCGATGCGCTATGGTGCGTACAACTTCCATTTCATGGGTGATGAGCACAATCGTGAGATTGAGGTGTTTATTAATATCAGCAAGGAGCTCTAGAATAGATTGTGTTGTTTCAGGGTCAAGAGCAGAGGTGGCTTCATCTGATAACAATATTTTAGGATTAGCAGCAAGAGCGCGTGCAATGCCAACGCGTTGTTTTTGCCCTCCTGACAATTGTGCCGGATAGCAATATTCTTTCCCAGATAACCCAACCAATTCAATCAGTTCAAGGGCACGTTTGTGGCGTTGTTTTTTACTTACACCACTTAATTTAAGCGGCAATGCAATGTTATCAAGAATATTCTGCGATGAGAGAAGATTGAAATGTTGAAAAATCATCCCAATTCGTTGACGGTAAGGCGCCCATTCTATCTCTGATAGATTGGAAATATCAGCACCTTCAAAAAAAATGGACCCTGCATCAATCTTCTCTAACCCATTTAAACAGCGAATAAGTGTTGATTTTCCTGCTCCACTGCGCCCAATAATGCCAAGGATTTCACCAGCATGGATATTTAAAGAGAGATTATTAATTACCGGAACGCCAGCCGTTTTGTTAAAACAACGGCTGATGTTTTTTAAGGAGATAAGAGTAGGTTTTTCCATTCACAATTACTCGGATACTTGGCACAGTTACTCAGATATTTGGCACAATTACCAAGATGTTTGGGCGGTATTGCCAAAAATCTCTTTGATTTTTGCACGGATAAGATCGTTGTTGTAAGCGGCAACTAATTTTTTAACCCATGGCTCATCTTTTTCGCTCGTGCGTACAACGATGATATTATCATAAGGATTATTTTTTGCACTTTCCCATGCGACGACATCTTTTTCGAAGTTTAATCCGGAAACAATAGCCCAGTTTGTGTTTATAATTGCAAGATCAAAATCGTCAATAGCTCGCCCTAACATACCAGCATCGAGCTCACGAATTTGCAGGTTTTTAGGATTTTCGATAATATCAAGTGGAGATGCAAGAATATTATGAGGATCTTTTAACTTAATGAGACCTAAAGAATTGAGAAGAAGTAAGGCTCTTCCACCATTAGATGGGTCGTTCGGAATACCAACATGTGCACCATCACGAAGATCTTTTAAGTCTTTGACTTTATGCGAATAAACACCGATTGGAGCAATAAATGTATAGCCGACAATTGAAAGTTTATAGCCACGTTGTTTCATTTGTTCATTAAGATAAGGGGCGTGCTGAAAAGCATTCGCATCGATCTCTCCTGCGTTAACAGCGTCATTAGGCAAAGCGTAATCAGAAAAATAAACGAGTTCGATATCTAAACCGGCTTGTTTAGCCTGTTCAGCAGCAGTTTTCCAAATAATCGCATCCCGCCCTTCCATAATACCAAGTTTGATTTTTGATTTGTCTGCGGCCATGGAAAAAGCAGTAGACAAAAAAAGTGCAAAGAGAGAGAGGAATAATCCTATAATCCGACTACGAGAAAAATTTTTTAATGTCATATGCTTTTAACTTTCTTTTTCGAGAAATTTTTTGAGGGAAGTTTCAATATACTCTGTATCTTTTTAGGCAGATTTAAAGTTATACAAGCTTTAGAGAATATTCAATCACTTTTATTTTTTAAAGAGTATTATTTTTCCTTCTATTTTAGTTGTTTTGGGGGCTGATCATCATTTGTTCATAGAAATTCTCTGAAATTCAAATAATTAATTCTTTTATTGCAATCATTTGTTGAGGGAACCAATGCCCCTTTAAAAACTTCTGTAAGGGACAATTGGTTGAAGAACCGGACAATCAGATGATGCTTTAGCCGTAAATTCATGAAGAACATACTGCGCAATCAAGATCAAAAGGCCGTGTTCGTGTAGGCGATAAAGAGAGATTTTGTTGCAATGTTGTGGGGTTTTGGGGGGGAATAAAGGTTGCTGATCATTGGATTTAAATGCGGCAAATTTTTGCAAAGGCGAATTTTTGTCCTTCATATGTTTTAAGAGAGGAAGAAAAATAATGTTAAGAAAGAAATTTTTATCAACAATGATGACTTTATGGGCTTTAGGAGCGTCAGGGGTGGCTGTGACTGCTTTTCACGCGGAAGCTGGAACCATTACAGGAACAGTTGCTCGTGTTGCATCAGGTCAGGTATCTTTACGCACAGGTCCTGCGACAGCTTATAAAGTTATCGCAATGGTTCCAATGGGAGCAAAAGTGCAAATTTATGGCTGCCTATCCAATAAAACTTGGTGTTCTCTTAGTTATCATGGAAAAGTTGGTTGGGCATCTGCACGTTACGTCAATGTTAACGATGTTCCTACCATTGCTTTTAAAAAGATGCCAGCAAAATCAAAATCCATGGTAAAATCGCCAAAAGAAAAAGTAAAACAGGCTGTTTCCGACTTTAAAGCTCTTCCGGCGATTCAAAAAACACGGAAAAATATGCAAAAACTATACAGAACAGATATGATTATCGATTCTACAGGTGTTAAAAAAAGGGATGAACGAACAATTTTAAATCCGTCGCAAAAAGCACAAGGCGTTTCTGTAAAGCACGTGAGTGCTTATAATCCCTCCTTTCCTGATAATGTCAATTACAAAAATTTTGAACGTAATGAAACGCGTTACCGTGTCGTGACCTATCCTGCTCGATAAGGGTAAAGTTAATTTCATAACCGGAATGACAAATAGGATCAGCAGCATGAAGCAAACAATGCTTATGCTGCTGATCCTATTGTACCGTAAAATGTCATTAAGGCGGCAATGCTTAACTTAAGGTGGCGAGGCATTCAAGGATATTCAGAGTCAAATTTGACAATACCTTGGATTACAGTTCTTTAGGATGGTGATATGAACCTTCAGCTGGGGAAGGTTATACTGAAGAGAAGCCGGACTTTTGACAGGACCGGCTAGGGGCTCTTTGTCCTTCGGACAGGGCGTTAATTTGCGGACTTAGGCTTTATCAAATTACGAGAAATGAGCAATTCAGCAATTTGAACAGCATTCAATGCTGCTCCTTTTCTTAAATTATCGGCGACAACCCAGAAAGCTAAACCATTTTCAACGGTGATATCTTCACGAACACGGCTAATAAAGGTATCATCTTCTCCGGTACCTTCATAAGGTGTGGTATAACCACCATCTTCGTGTTTATCGATAAGCTGACAGCCTGGTGCATCGCGGAAGAGCGCTTGTGCTTCAGATGCGCTTAGTGGTTTTTCAAATTCAACATGGACGGCTTCGGCATGACCGATAAAGACAGGGACCCGAACAGCAGTGGCTGTTAATTTAATTTTCGGATCGAGAATTTTCTTCGTCTCAAC
This sequence comes from Bartonella sp. AP3QHHD, assembly GCF_042195765.1. Taxonomy (NCBI): domain Bacteria; kingdom Pseudomonadati; phylum Pseudomonadota; class Alphaproteobacteria; order Hyphomicrobiales; family Bartonellaceae; genus Bartonella; species Bartonella sp. AP3QHHD. The sequence goes on along the minus strand of NZ_JBHIPC010000084.1, from coordinate 23,866 downwards.
CGTCATTTTCCATTCTTCTTTTGTATAACCATCTTCCATGAAAACATCGATATGAGGAATGACATTAAAGGCAATGCGTTTAGTGAATTTTTTTGATGTAATTGGGTCTGCAACAAAAACTGCACGTGATTGTTCGAAAAGTTCGTCCATTCCTTCTTTACCAGCTCCAGAAACAGACTGATATGTAGAGACAACAACACGTTTAATGATTGCAGCATCATGGAGAGGTTTTAAAGCTAAGACCAGTTGAATTGTTGAACAATTAGGATTTGCTATAATATTACGCTTAGAAAAGGCATTTATAGCTTCGCCATTGACTTCAGGGACTATCAACGGAACATTGGCATCATAGCGCCACGTGGAGGAATTATCGATGACGACACAGCCGGCAGCAGCAATTTTAGGGGCGTATTCTTTGGAAATGCTCCCTCCCGCAGACATAAGACAAAAATCTGTGTCAGAAAAATCGTAAGTATCCAGTGCTTTTACTTTTAAAGTTTTATCTCCATAAGAAACTTCTTGTCCTAATGAGCGTCGTGATGCTAGAGGGACAATTTCATGCGCAGGAAAACCACGTTCTTCTAAAATTGTAAGCATTTCACGACCAACATTTCCGGTTGCGCCGACAATTGCAACTTTATAACTCATTTTCTATATACTCCTCATGTCTCTCCACGTTTATTCCCCGTGCTATACTCAGGAGAGAGTGAGTTGGTCAAGGAACATCATTAAATTATATTTTTGATTTTCAACAACTCAATTTTGTGCACACCAATCATCATTGTTAGCACAATAAATTGTTTTATTTCAAATAATACGTCTCTTTTAATCTTTCAGAATTGAAAAAATTGAATATTTTACGCTAAGCTATTATCTCTTTAGAAAACACTTTAATTAAGTGAATTTCTTATCTTCTGTCAATTGTTTACCTTCTCACTTTTGAATTTTTTAAGGATGGTATTACGTATCGCGTTGGTGGAATCTTTTAATACTTTATCTGTTAATTGTTGAATTATTTAATTTTCTCCCTATACCTTTAAAAGCGAAGCTTCCTATTACAGTCTGTAAACAGCTAGATTCTAGCGGCTTCCCATTTTTCACTTAAACTAAAGGCTCAACAAGCAGGCCTAAAAATATTTAAAAAGATATTGGGCATCTAAAAAACATTTGAATGTTTCAAGGAGGTATGCGTGCTTCATATCCTCATGCCTTAAATGATAGAATTTATGGCACAACAGGATAAACTTAAGTATCCATATATAGATAAATTCTTATGAAAGTTATATATATTTTTTTCGTGTCTATTTTTTACTTTATATTTCTTATTTTTACTTTAATCCTGTTATGCTATAAAATATCATTATTTGGAGTATGGTAGTATAAGATCTTTGATTTTTCTCGATATATTTAAGTGTTTTTTTAGTGCGTTGGAATATTCTTAGGCTTGTTTGGAGAGCCTTTTGTTTAAGTGACTCATATGAGTGGAAAGTTGTTGAACACTCACATATTTATGTTTAATAAAAGAGCAAGTTAGCACCTCATACATTTTTTAGCACCCAATGTCGTTACAGCTCTTGGTTTGTGAGACGATTCAATAAGAGGTATGCCTTTTTGTACATTTTTACTCACACGCCAACTTTGCTTGTAATGTGCAAACAAGTGATTTTGATTGATTCAATATAGAACACGTTTGAAATGAAAGAATTTTACGATATTCGAAACACTTATTCAATATCAATAACGTTAGATTATGATTATAAATCAATGCACTATTTCTAAGTTAAACTCGTTAGAATTCGGATTATTTACAAATCAGATTAGATTAAGCATTTTCATTCTCATGAAGTGTGGGGAGACAGTCACAATTCTTGTCAAGATTATTAAGGACTTTGATTATCCTTGCAATGAACTTATGAAAATAAGGGGTTATTTTTTTCATCAGAAATCAACTGCAAAATTGCTCTTTGTTTTTTGCGGGTCAGTATTCTGAAATTTTTTAAAAGTAAATATTCTGCTTTGCTTGCTATTCTGTCATCACAATGATAGAGGTTCTCTTCTTTTTTTGCGCCATCAGAATAAAAGAAGGAAACGGGAACATCTAATATATGAGCAATTTCCTGTAAACGTCTTGCACTTACGCGATTTAAGCCTTTTTCATACTTTTGGATTTGTTGGAATGTTACGCCTAAATGACTTCCTAATTGTTTTTGAGAAAACCCCATGACGTTTCTTCTAAAGCGAATTTTTTTGCCTAAAGAAATATCGTAAAAATGTAGATTTTTAGTTTGCACTTTGTTTCCCCTCCGGTTGCGAGCGCCCTCGCATTAGTATCCGGGGTCTGGAAGTGCTGACTCAAAACAGCCTCTTGCTTTTAGTGCTGAGAGCACTTGGACATAACAAGAGCCCCCGGAAAATCCGGGATATCCGCAAAAAGCGGTTTTATTTCTAGTTTGAGTTTTTCGGGCTTCCAGACCCTATTGATCGTCGCGTATACGACCAAAAACGCAAGTTTCATTCATAAGGGAATTATTTTCAATCGTCAATCGAAATTCAAATTGCTTATTCCAAGCAAATAAAGCGTATTTTTTAGTCTATAGAGTTTATAGAAATATCTTTAAAGTGTGGATATCCAGTCTGTACTTACTACTCCCACCGCTACTCCCACCGGTCGCAAGCGCCCTCGCATTGGCATTCCGGGGGCTGGAAGTGCTGAAACCGATTCAGCCTCTTGCTTTTAGTGCTTAAAGTACTTGGACATAACAAGAATCTCCGGAACTCAGAGATGTCTGCAAAGCGGGTTCATTTTTCGTGTTTGAGTTTTTCGGGCATCTAGGACCTATTGATCGTTGCGTATATAACCAAAACACAAGTTTCATTCATAAGGAAATTATTTTCAATCGTCAATTGAAATTCAAATTGCTTATTCCAAGCAAATAAAGCGTATTTTTTAGCCTATAAAGCTTATAGGAATGTCATAAAAACATAAATGTCCAGTTGTACTTATGTTCCCCTCCTGATTTAGTGTAAGTGCTTTTATATTGTACTTTCGCGATAGATCAACAAATTGATTTGTTATGATAAATCATTCTTTTTAACTAAAAATACAAAGCGGAATATCTTAAAACCTCTCATCACAAATCTTTTCATGTTGGATTAATTAAAATCGCTTGCTTGTACATCATAAGCGGGTGGGCCGTGTGGGTAAAAACAAGGGCTGTTTGAATCCTTTTTTCAGATATTTGTGTTGTGCAAGCGAATGTTTTTTATTGCTTCAGAATGAATAGACTGAAACGAGAAAAGCTGTGCTATTTGGGGCTTTGATTGCAAGGGGTAAAGCGATATAAATATCTTTTAAATCAGTGTATTTCTCTATTGTAAAATGCCTTTTCTCAGAATACGTGAATATTGAGAGACCATATGGATATAGAGGTTTGATAACAGTGGGCTTGTAGAAGGAAATTGCATGAGGATTTTTTATTTTTTATGCGTTATTTCTTCATTGTTTTGCAAAGGGCGCGCTTCTGAGGCAAGCATAATGGGAACGCCATCACGAATAGGATAGGCAAGTTTGGCTTTGAGAGAAATGAGCTCTTGTGTTTTTCGGTTGAAAGAGAGCGTGCCTTTCGTCATTGGGCAGACGAGCAATTCGAGCATTTTGGGATCTGTGGTCATTTTTTTCATGTTTGGACATTCATTAGTTTAAGCGGTAATCTGTTCCTGTTTGTTTCATGAGCGAGCGTTCTGTTAATGCAAGAAGAGTTTGGGCACGGCTTTCGATATCTGGAGCTTCAAGGAGAGCTTGTTTTTCTGCTGGTGTAAAGGGGATAAGAGCTGAAAAAGCATTAACCAATATAGGTGTAGGGGCTTCTATGATGCTGCTCCAATTATATTCCATTTCATGTATGGTTAGATATTTTTCTACAACGTCGAGTAAGTTCTCTCGGTTAATGCTTTCTTCAATATCAAATTCTTGCAAGTCTTTTATGTTTGATTGGATGAGAGCTGTTCGATAGGATTTTGTGTTTTTCAATTCTTGTTCTAAAGTGAAGCGGCAAACACCTTGTAAGATAATGAACAGTTGTCCATTTCCTGTTTCACTGTAGTTTGTAATGCGCCCTATACAGCCTGTTTTATAAAGTTGTGTAGAGAAGCGATCTGTATCCGATGAAAGTGGTTGAATAATGCCCAATAGACGATCAGTTACCATAACATTTTCAATCATTTCAAGTGATTCTGGTTCAAAAATATTGAGTGATAAAAAACCACCGGGTAGTAAGAGTGCACCTTCTAAAGGAAAAAGAGCAATTTGTTTTGGAAGATCATTTTCGCAATTGTAAGAGATATTACCAGCTTTCATGAGTATTTTGTCACCTTTGTTCGGTAGTTTTAGTCTGTAAATAGTCGCTATTTATGACACTATTGAGAAAGCAGAAAACCTACTTCTTGTGCATTAAAATCATACTTATAAAATATTTGAAGTCCTTATTCTCAAAAAGAATATGAAACCCTATTTTTAAGGTTGAACTGCGCGCGAAAGAATATTGCTTTGCGATCTTTTTAGTGTGTGACGTTTTGTATGATTTTCAAGAGGTATTTTTGTTTATAGCTTTTGATTTTTGTCTTAAATTTCCTAAAATGTGTTCCTTGCAATTTTTGTAAGGTTCAAAAGGATAATATTATAAATCTTTTGAAGCAGCTTATGCAAGTTTTAAAATGAGAACATTTTCATCACTTTACTAATGACAGTGTGATAAAGATAGGCTATAGGTTTAAATATGCTGGAAAGAGCGTTATCGTTTCTTTCATTCTTTTGCGGGAGAGTGCAGATTGCAAATTTTCGCATTGCCGCCGAAGGGGAAATAGCCCATAATCTCTCAGGCTTTAAGGACCGTAAAAGGAAGAAGGCAGATCTGGAAAGTCGGGAAAACCCGCGCCGAAGGTGTAAGCGAAAGATCTTTTCGCGAGTCTCTCAGGTTGATGACAGAGGGGGCAGAGACGACCATATTCTATGGGCGTTAGCGCAGCTTTGGAGTTATTATGGGCACAGCACAAGAAACATCTTTTTTAAAAACACTTCCTTTATATGATTTGCATGAAAAAGCAGGAGCAAAATTTGGTTCTTTTGCGGGTTGGAACATGCCTTTAACTTATCCTCTTGGCGTTTTAAAAGAGCATCTTCATACGCGTGCACATGCAGGACTTTTTGATATTTCTCATATGAAATTGATTGCGGTTGAAGGGGCACAAGCTGTGGAATTTTTGTCCTATGCTTTTCCCATTGATGCAGCAGCTTTAAAGATTGGGCATTCACGGTATAATTATTTGCTTAATGAGCAGGCTGGTATTCTTGATGATCTTATTATTACCCGTTTGGAAGAGGGTCGTTTTATGTTGGTCGCCAATGCTGGGAATGCACAGGCTGATTTTTTAGAATTGGAAAAGCGTGCGGTTGATTTTGAATGTCAAGTGATTGCCCTTGAAAGGGTATTGCTTGCGCTTCAAGGTCCTGAAGCGGCAGCCGTTCTTGCTGATGCCGATTTACCAGGGAATGAATTGTTCTTTATGCAAGGATTCGAACCACAACAGGATTGGTTTATAACGCGTTCTGGTTATACGGGAGAGGATGGTTTTGAAATTGCTTTGCCTATAGGGCATGCGCATATGTTGGCTGAAAAATTGCTGAGTGATTCTCGTGTTGAGTGGATTGGACTTGCAGCACGCGATAGCTTGCGGTTGGAAGCGGGGCTGTGTTTGCATGGAAATGATATTACCCCTGATACGACACCTATTGATGCGGCTCTAACATGGGCTGTTCCTAAAAATGTTCGAGAAAAAGCACAATTTTATGGTGCAAAGGCTTTTCTTGAAGCACTGCAAAAAGGACCGGCTCGTTGTCGTGTTGGATTAAAACCGCAAACGCGCCAACCTATTCGTGCCGGTGCGCTGCTTCTTGATGATCAAGGTAATGAGATTGGCATTGTAACATCAGGTGGTTTTGGTCCTTCTTTTGATGGTCCTGTCGCGATGGGTTACGTTCCTGTTGATTTTAAAGTTGAAGGGACACAAGTCTTTACAGAACTGCGAGGCAAAAAGATTGTATTATCAGTTCATTCTCTTCCCTTTGTTGAACAACGTTATTTTAAAGGATGATTTTTTATGTCTAAAACTTATTTTACACATGACCATGAATGGCTTAGCGTTGAAGGGCAAGTGGTGATTGTTGGGGTTACGCATTATGCGCAAGAGCAATTAGGGGATTTGGTTTTTGTTGATTTACCACAAAGTGGAACAAAACTTTCCAAAGGAGAGGCGGCGGCTGTTGTAGAATCAGTGAAGGCGGCTTCAGATGTTTATGCTCCTCTTGATGGTGAAGTGGTCGAAATAAATGAAGCCTTGGCTGATAATCCTGAATTGGTAAATCAGAAAGCCGAAACAGAAGGCTGGTTATGGAAAATGACATTGCAGGATGAGACACAACTGGAGGGGTTGTTAGATAAAGATGCTTATAAGGCTTTGATTGGATGAGTACTATGATCGAGCGTTCTTTTTCTTCTCGACATATTGGGCTGCGTCCTGATGAAACACAAAAAATGCTTGATGTTTTAGAGCTTGATTGTGTTGATACACTCATTTCTCAAGCTGTTCCACACTCTATCCATTTGGGACGTTCATTGAATCTTCCAGAGGCTGCTAGTGAAGGACAAGCCTTGGAAGAACTCTCCAAGATGATGGAGCGTAACCATGTGCACAAAAGTTTTATTGGGCAAGGATATCATGGAACTTATGTGCCTCCGGTTATTTTACGAAATCTGTTTGAAAATCCTGCTTGGTATACTGCTTATACGCCTTATCAAGCAGAAATTAGCCAGGGTCGTTTAGAGCTTTTATTTTATTTTCAGACATTGGTTAGTGAACTAACAGGTTTGCCTGTTTCTGCTGCTTCCCTTCTTGATGAAGCAACTGCTTTAGCTGAAGCCAATGCCCTTGCTTTTCGCTTTTTCCGTGAGAAAAAAACAAAAATTTCTCTTCAGAGTCTTTTACACCCTCAGACTTTGAGTGTTGCGCAAACGCGTGCTGAAACACAAGGGATTCAGATTAGCCAAAATGGCGAAATTGATTCTGATACAGCGGCAATTGTTTTATCTTGGCCAGATACAAAAGGTTCTTTTCATGATTACAGTGAGATCATAAAAGAGGCAAAGGAAAAGGGAGCTTTAGTTATCGTTGTAGCTGATCCTTTAGCGCTTACCCTTCAGGAGCCACCTTCTCAATGGGGGGCAGATATCGTTGTTGGCTCTATGCAGCGTTATGGCGTTCCGATGGGATTTGGTGGTCCACATGCTGGTTACCTTGCCGTGAGTGATGCGTTAACGCGTCTTATTCCAGGGCGTATTGTTGGTCAATCCGTGGATACCAAAGGACGCGTTGGTTTTCGTTTAGCTTTGCAAACACGTGAACAACATATTCGGCGCGATAAAGCGACGTCAAATATTTGTACAGCGCAGGCTTTGTTGGCTAATATGGCAACCGCTTATGCTGTTTGGCATGGGCCAAAAGGCTTACAAGAAATTGCGCAGCGAATTCATCATTTAACATGTCGTTTTGTTGCTGGTTTAGAAGCAGCAGGAGTTCATGTTGAAGGGAAAAGCTTTTTTGATTGTGTGAGTATTTCTGTTAAGGGAAAAGCGCGAGAAATTGCGCATCAAGCCAAAATAGGTGGGCGCCTTATTCGTGTTCTCGATGATGACACTATTGCAATCAATTTTGATGAATTATCGACAGAAGAAGATGCTGGTGCTTTAGCGCAGCTTTTTGGGGCAAAATTAGGCGATCAGGTTTCTCCACGACTCTTTGGAAAAAAACGGGATGCTGCTTTTCTTTCTCAGCCTTTTTTTCATGCGGTTCATTCAGAGACAGATATGATGCGCTTTTTGCGTCGTTTGGCGGATAAGGATTTGGCGCTGGATCGCGCTATGATCCCTCTTGGTTCTTGTACAATGAAGCTTAATGCCGCGGCTGAATTAATGCCTGTAAGTTGGGCTAGCATGGCCAATATACACCCCTTTGTTTCACAAGAGGATGCAGCGGGTTATTTGGAGATGATAAACCAGTTAAATGCGTGGTTGTGCGAAATTACAGGATTTGCGCAAGTTTCTTTTCAGCCAAATTCTGGTGCTCAAGGTGAATATGCTGGGCTTTTGGCTATCCGACGATATTACCAATCACGGAGAGAACATCAACGTACAGTTTGTCTTATTCCTGCATCTGCGCATGGTACCAATCCAGCCTCGGCCCATATGGCAGGGATGGAAGTCGTTGTGGTAAAATGTTTAAGCGATGGTGATGTTGATGTAGACGATCTCAAGATGAAAGCGCAATTGCATAAAGATAAATTGGCCGCTCTCATGATTACTTATCCTTCAACCCATGGTGTTTATGAAGAAAGTATTAAGGAAATTTGTTCTATTATTCATGAAAATGGCGGACAAGTTTATTTTGATGGTGCTAATCTCAATGCCCTTGTTGGTCTTGCTCGTCCTGCGGATATTGGCGCTGATGTTTGTCATATGAATCTTCATAAAACATTTGCTATTCCTCATGGTGGTGGTGGTCCTGGTATGGGACCAATTGGAGTTGCAGCGCATCTCAAACCATTCTTACCAGGTCATGAACAAGATGGGACAACACATGCGGTTTCGGCTGCTCCTTATGGAAGTGCGTCTATTCTTGCGATTACATGGATGTATATTCGAATGATGGGGGCTGATGGCTTAAAATATGCAACACAAATAGCCATTTTAAATGCCAATTATATTGCTGCACGTCTTTCAGCTGCTTATTCCATTCTTTATCGGGGCAAGCATGGACGTGTTGCGCACGAATGTATTGTGGATACACGCGTGTTGAAAGAGCAGTATGGGGTGAGTGTTGATGATATTGCAAAACGTCTCATTGATTATGGATTCCATGCGCCCACGATGTCGTTTCCTGTTCCGGGAACTTTGATGATTGAGCCAACGGAATCGGAACCAAAAGCAGAGATTGATCGTTTTTGTGATGCTTTACTCTCTATTGCTGAAGAAGCTAAGAAAGTTGGTAGCGGGGTTTGGCCAAAAGACAATAATCCATTGGTGAATGCCCCTCATACAGTGGCAGATACTTTAGATGATGCTTGGGCACGACCCTATTCGCGACAAGAAGCTGCTTTTCCCAACAGTTTTCTTGATCCAGCCAATAAATATTGGCCTCCTGTATCGCGTATTGATAATGTTGCGGGAGACAGAATGCTCATTTGTTCGTGCCCGCCATTGGGAAATACCTATTAAATAACAAATATGTATTTAATTTGTTTATTTGCATAAACAAAAAAGCCCACACATTTTGTGTGGGTTTTATGCTTGTTGATCATGTTACTATGGAATTATTTGTCTATTTTCTAGAATTTTGCATTGTTTTTTTATAACATGAGCAAAATCAAAAAAGTCGACAAAAAGCTGTGTTTTGTCGGCAATAGGCATGCTCTCCTTTGCCTTCTACCGTATGGCATGGTTTTAGTGACTAGGCGGCATCGGTCTCGCCAGCTAGTTCACGTAAACGAGAGCGAAACCTACGGGGGATAGGGTCACGTCTGTTGCATGTGTTGTGATATATTCCTTCTCACTAGGGTGACGACGACCGGTTGTAGAAGAATAAAATCAATTTTAGTGTTTTTGATGATAAAGACACGCGAAACTCTGTTGTTGCATCTTTTCGAGTCAAGAATTGTCTAAATATTTCTCTTTAATCTGCTTTTTGTAAATATGACGCAAAAATATGTAAAAACACCTGTTAGAATGAGCAAACGCAAAGCCAAATGTATTATGGGTGTTTTTTACAAGGTGTCTTATAAAAAGCCGGCACATCTTTCCACTTCATTGCAAGTCAGTTTGTAACTTTACAGCGCTGTTTTTCTAAGAGCTCGTGTGCTTTAGCTGTTGCCTGTAAATCAACATCCAAACTTAACGCAGCCACATGTTTTGAGTCAGAGATTGAGAAAAAAAGAGCTTTATGAGTAGTTCCAGCTTTTGTCTGTCAGATGAGGGCGAGGGGATTGCGTATTTCTGTTGACGTAACCTTTGAAACTGGAAGACAATCTCATTTTGGGAAAATGTAAAGCCGTAAAGGTAAAACTCAATCCTCAGTTTGTCATCTCCTTTTAATTCAGCTTTGCGGCTTTCAAAAGCATTTAAAGCAATGTTTTTTTAATAATGGGGATTGCACATTGCTCCACACTTTTATTTATTGTGTTTTTTAATGGGGGCACGACCCTCATGTAAAACAGAACGCTCCAAAAAGAATATACTTGGGTTGTTAATTCACATGTTTGTTTTAAAGAGATATTTCGCTCCTAATCCCATTTCGCGACGGCGCTTGTGAATGGTGTAAGGGTAAATCTATTGATCCCCCAATCTTTACGCTTCATAACGGAGTAAGCCGGCACTATCCATACACTTTGCCAGCGCCTAATGTTATAGCTCTTGGCACTATGGTTCATAAGAGGCATTATTCTTTTCTTAAATCATTTTTATCTACACATAGTCCAGCTTGTGGTATGCAAGCGAATGATTTTAATTGGGAAATTAATTTTAAAAACTTTGTAGTAGATTCTTTTTTGTCAATTTATGGGGAAAGGCTAAGTTTTTGTATTTTAGATGAAAGCTACTTCCATAAAACAGTCCATTAACTTGTCTGTTTTGAGATTTCTGTGAATGTACGGTATCTATGACCATTCTATGTGGTTGATTGTTGTAAAATCTTTTGTAAAAGCCCCTCAATTTTCTAAAATGATGATTTTTATCAATTTATTTCTTTATGGCTAAAGAGTTTTTATGTGTAAATGTATTTATAGCGGGAGCCAAGAGATGTTAGAATTTCATTGGGGAGGGTATCGGCATCTATAGATACTTTTTCAAGTGTTTGATGGCGACCAATGAGCTCTACCCAGTCACCAGTTTGAGGTTTTTGTTCAAGATCGGTCGTATCTACAATAATGGAATCCATAGAAACCCGCCCAACCATGGGAAGTTTGTGCCCGTTGAAATAAACAGTTCCTTTATTCGAAAGAGCACGGAGCCAGCCGTCTGCGTAGCCTATAGAAATGGTTGCAAGAGTGCTTGGTCTGTTGGTTATAAAGCTTTCTGCATAACCAACAGGTGCTCCTATATCAACAACGCGGCTTTGAATGACTTGGGCTTCAAGTTTTAAAACAGGTTTCAGAGGTGATGGGTGTTTTCCCCGCGGATCAACTCCGTAAAGTGCAATGCCTGGACGAACAAGATCAAAATAAAAATCTGATCCTAGAAAGATACCTCCAGAATTGGCAAAGGAAACTTTGCAAGCAGGCAATTGCGCAAGGATAGTTTTGAAAGAAGTCAATTGGGCATAATTTGATGGGTGGGTATCATCTTCTCCGTTAGAAAGATGACTAAGAATATATTTTATTTCTGCTTTTTCGAAAATTGTAGGGTGTTTGATGAGTTTTTGTAACTCTTTTTGATCCAGTCCTAATCGGTTCATATGGGTATCGATTTGAACAATTGCTGGAAATTTTTTATCTTTTTTTTGACAAATTTTTTGCCAATTTTCAATGGCATTCCAAGAGTTTAGAACAGGAACAATACCAGATTGTGCGACAAACTCTTCTGCTAAGTGTGGAAGTCCATTCAGAAGGGCAATCGTGACATTTGATGGTAAAATGCTTTTTAATTGGAGTGCTTCTCTGATTTGTGCGACAAAAAAAGTGCGACAACCAGCTTGATAAAGGGCAGGAGCAATTTTGTGAGCTCCTAATCCATAGGCATTTGCTTTTACAACTGCTGAACATTGTGTTGGAGCTACACGTTTGGCTAAAGTGATATAATTGGCAACAATGGCACTGACATCGATGGTTGCTACAGCTGTATAGAGTGATGTATTTATTTCATCATTAACGGATTTGTTCATTTTAAAAGCTTATCTGTGTTCGTGAAATACGGAGTTTTTTTGGTTGTTTCATTGAGGTTCTTTACGATATAGGGGAAAGACACTATTTGCTATGGTCAAAATCATAAGAAGCCTATGCTGCCATTAAAGTCATTTTTTATGTAAAATGGTACTCTGGATATAAGAGATAGTTTAGTTTTATTTGTGTTGTTATCAACATGGTATCTTCTAATGATTTGTAAAACATAGACTTTTTTACTTATTTGCCCTCGTTTAGGCATATAAAAAAATAAACATAATTTATTGTATTGTATCATTTTGAAGAGTGCAATGTTAGACTATTATTGCTGGTGTGATTGTTTTGATTAAATATTGCATTGGCTTCTTATTTAGAGAAGGTAAAATGATTAAATTAACCACGTTAAATCAATGCATTACAAGTTTTCTACCATGAGAGGGAAGATCACTCATCTGTGCAATTTTGGATGTTGTCTCATGCACTTAAAATTATTTTTATTGAATAGAAAACAGTGTAAACACTTTTTGATACATTAAAACTGTTGATTTAGAAAACTCGTTGATTTGGATATTATTTGTTTTCAAGATGGATTGGGTATCCAGTATTTACTTTCTAGTCTTTGATTGGTTTTAAGTGAAATCAATTTTATCGCTTATAGAGTGCACTAGACTCATTTATTTAATTTTGACATAAAAGTGTTAACCTTGAGGTTTTTGTGTTGAGAAAATTGTTGGCAGATGGTTGTGCAAGTACTATATCACGTCAAAGATTCGAAATTTAACGTTCAATAAAGATATGGGGAAGAGTATGAATACGTCTGCTACCAATGTTCCGTCAAGCATCAGCAGCGTTGCAAATTTTCCGATTCCTGAGAATGTGTTCGCCCTTACTGTCCAAGAGGTTTGTCATTATACAGATCGGTTATTTAAATTCCGTCTGAATCGTCCGGAAAGTTTTCGTTTTCGTTCGGGTGAGTTTGTTATGATCGGTTTGCCAAATGCAGAAAAGCCGATTTATCGTGCTTATTCGATTGCAAGTCCCTTTTGGGATGAACAGCTTGAGTTTTTTTCGATAAAAGTTCCAGGGGGACCTTTAACCGAGCATCTCCAAAAAATTAAAATTGGTGATACAGTTCTCATGCGTAAAAAATCTACAGGAACGCTGGTGCTTGATGCTCTTATTCCTGGAAAACGTCTTTATCTTCTTTCAACTGGGACGGGGATTGCTCCTTTTGCAAGCCTTATTCGTGATCCTGAAGCTTATGAAAAATTTGCAGAAGTTGTCCTTATTCAAACAACGCGCGAAAAAAATGAGTTAATTTATGCAAAAGATCTTGTTTCCTCTTTGCAACAAGATCCACTCATTGGAGAGTATGCACAACAGTTGAGATTTTATCCTATGACTACTCGTGAAGCTTCTGAGCATATGGGCCGTATTACGACTGTTATGGAAAGTGGGGACTTTTTTGAAACAACAGGACTTCCTAAGATTCATCCTGATGAGGATCGGGTGATGATTTGTGGTTCCATGGCTATGTTAAAAGATTGCGCAAGGATGTGTGAAAGCTTTGGTCTTGTTGAAGGGGCCAATAATGCTCCTGCTACTTATGTTGTAGAGCGCGCTTTTGTGGAGTAATGAGTGGGAAAGTTGATGCTTTATCTTCTTTCAAACCGGTACGGGTTTTTTTCTTTTGCAAGCTTTATTCGTGAGCCTGACATTTATGAAAAATTTTCAGAAGTTGTTCTTATTTAAATAACGCGCGAAAAGAATGAGTCAATTTGTGCAAAAGATCTTGTTTCCTTTTTGCAATAAGATCCACTCATTGTGGGGCATATGCACAACAGTTGAAATTTTATCCTATGACCACTCGTGAGCTTTCTGAGCATATGGGGCGTATTACGACTGTTATGGAGAGTGGGTGCTTTTTTGAAACAAGCGGCTTTGAAACAATAGCACTTCCCCAAATTCATCTCGATGAAGATTGGGTGATGATTTGTGTTTCCATGGCAATGTTAAAAGGTTGCGCAAGAATGTGTGAAAGCTTTGGTCTTGTTGAAGGGACTGATATTCTTGCACTTTAACATTATATTGTAGAAAGAGCTTTTTTCGAGGGAGAGGGAAGTTGTGATGCGGTATATGCTAATGCAGTAATCGAATCCCAATCACTTATGGCAATAAGTTTTTGGGGCGCTATCCAAGAACCTCCAACGCAGAAGACATTGGGCAGTTGGAGCCATTGTGGTGCACTTTTTTGTGTAATACCGCCTGTTGGGCAAAACCAGATATCAGAGAAGGGAGATGCTAAAGCTTCGATGAAGGAAATACCTCCAGCAGCTTCAGCAGGGAAAAATTTAAGATATGAATAGCCTTTGTTTAATGCTTGCATGAGTTCACTTGGGGTCATTGCAGCGGGAAGAAGGGGAATTTCACTATTTTTTGCACAATTGATTAGTTCATTGGATAATCCGGGGCTTACAATAAACTTGGCTCCAGCTTGTTCGGCTTTTTCGTAATGTGTTGTGTTGAGAATTGTGCCGGCTCCAACAATTGCTTCAGGGACTTCTTGTGTGATTTTCTGAATTGCTTTGAGGGCATTTGGTGTTCGCAAGGTGATCTCAATTGTTTTTAATCCACCTTTGACAAGAGCGCGTGTTAAGGGTACAGCACTTTGTAGATTGTCAATGAGTAAAATAGGTATGACAGTTTGTCCTTGGAGATATAATAAAAGCTTTTTTCTTTTTTGGCACATGATATTTTTTCTTCTTGGAGATGATATTATTTGTATCGTTTGATTAAGCACAATATGTTAAAGAGTACATGAATAAATCTTGAAATTGAATGAAACGCGCGTTATGGCAAAACACATGGAAAAGAATTTTAAAGTTGCTGCACTTTATTGCTTTGCAGATTTGAAGCATTATCATCAATTACAAAAACCTTTGCAGGATTTATGTCAAGCAAAGGATATCAAAGGCACTCTGCTTTTAGCACAAGAGGGCATTAATGGAACAGTTGCTGGTTCTTGTGATGCGATTGAGGCATTGGTGGATTTTATTACGGCTGAGCCAGCGTTTCAAACGCCGGAGATTAAATATTCATGGGCATCAAAAATGCCTTTTCATCGCATGAAAGTGCGGTTGAAAAAAGAGATTGTGACAATGGGGGTTGAAGGGGTTGATCCGCTAAAAGTTGTTGGTACTTATGTCGATCCTGAAGATTGGAATGCTCTTATTCAAGATGAAGAGACAATTTTAATCGATACACGGAATGACTATGAATATGCGATAGGGAGTTTTCAAGGAGCGATTGATCCGCAGATTAAAACATTTCGCGAATTTCCTGAATGGGTGCGTAAACATGAGGCTGAGTTAAAGAAAAAAAAGAAAATTGCTATGTTTTGTACAGGCGGCATTCGGTGTGAAAAATCAACAGCTTATGTTCGTGATCTTGGTTATGAGCAAGTCTACCATCTAAAAGGAGGTATTCTGAAATATTTAGAAAAAATTCCAAAAGAGAAGAGTTTATGGTGGGGTGAGTGTTTTGTTTTTGATGAGCGTGTTTCTGTTCAACATGGTCTTGAAGAATGTGGACGCGAATTATGTCGTGCGTGTCGTTCTCCTCTTAATGCTGAAAGCAAATTATCGCCTCATTATGAGGAAGGTGTTTCCTGTGATGCTTGTTATAACACGCGTAGTGAAGCCGATAGAGAGCGCTTTCGTGAGCGCCATAGGCAATTTCAATTGTTGAAGTTGCGTGCAATTGATTCTCATCAAGGGACATAAGGATATCGCAGTGTAGAGTTTTAAGTTGTAGCGTTTTTCTCTTAAATTTAAGAGAGAAGAGTTTTTTAATATTGGTAGAAAAATATTTTATAAGACCGGATATTATTCGGTCTTTTTGTTTATGTTAAATTATTTGACTTATAAATAATCATTATAGATTGTTCGCTCTCCTTGACTTTATAGGATTGAGTTTTCAGATACTTTTCATTTTAAAATAGAAAAGCCGTTCACCAACAGCGCAGAGGAGGGAGATTTATAGTTTAAGAGAAAAGCGTATGAATAAGATGTGATTAATAAGAGGAGATGAAAAAGCAGATGCTAGGTGGAAAAAATAAAATGATAATAGGAGTTTATGATTTCAGAATTTAATATAATACATTAATTTATAATGATAATTTATTTTCATTTGAATAAAATAGTTCAATATTGTGAACTTTATTGCTTTCAGATTAGATGAGAACGAATCGCGTAAAATTCATTCACTTGTACGTTGCAAATGGGAGCAACGTGTGGACAAAAATCATTTTAGATAAGGTGTTATGAAACATTTCAATGTAGGAGTTTCTGCAATATTGGGAGTTGGCAGATAGAATGGGAGCGTTTGTTTTTAATTTCATAAGTATAAAGAGGGTGAGATGTAGTTGATCTATATCATACAAGCTATATTATACGGGGAATTCTTCATGATATTTTGCTTAAGCGATGTTGTGAAATGAATGTGGAAGTAGGGGTGTTTTTTAGGATGTAAATGAGAAAGATGATGGCGTTTTGTTGGGGGAAGGACACGTTATCTTTAAAGACGATGGTGCTTCAGTCGTTACTATCCTCAGTCTTCAATGTTGGTCATCTTTGCATTTGAGAGGATATATAAGAGGTACTCCTTTTTTCAATTGTTTTTTATTTGTGATGCGCAAAAGAATGATTTTAATTGATTCATTGTAAGAGGGTTGAAATAAGAGGATTTTATAATGGGATTTTTGTTTAAGGGCACAATAATAAATTGTCATTATAAATTAAGTTTTGAATAATTTATTTTGCGTTATTTTCTGCTGCGGATATTAGGAGATAGAATAGGGTAAAGAAACGAGGGGCTTTAAACACAAGACAGTGATTTATGTTGCACGGATAATGTAAGGGGTGTGATCTCATGAAAGCGGATGGATGGCTTTGTCTGGGGGAGAGTGTTGTTTTTTTGCACCATTTTATCTTTAAGAATTAAAAAATGTTTAAAATTAAAAAAATGATTGAAATGAGAAAGGATTCGTTTTATAGGATGCCTTGCCCAAAGTCGCACGTGCCTGTGGGTGTCCGCTGGTTCTCAAATGGTGAGATTAACCGGTACGGTACCTGGAACTAACCGCTCCAGTCATTCTTACAGCCAATTGCAAGAATGAGGACATCTTGAAGCAACGACGGTGCGGGCCTTTCTGGTGTCTTCCAGCTTTTAAATGCTGGGATAACTATAGAGGCACACCTCATTGCCTTCAGTGCGGAAGTGGTTTTCTCAACTCCAATCAAAAAGGCAGATAAAATAGAATAACGCGGCTTCGCGCTGTTCTTTCGCTGCATGCAATGCTAATTTCTGATTTTTTGTAATCAGAATGGGGATGGTTGTTGTGTGTTTTTTGTCCTTTAGCTTTTGGCAGCTTTGGCTGTCCAAGCATAGAGTGGGGGAGCTTTCCCTCAAGGAGAATTGCAGATGGCAACGCAACGTATTCGCGATTTTCTTGCAACACATCGTTCTGAAGGTCCATGCTTAATTGTTGACCTTGATGTTGTTCGTGACAACTATTTAAATTTTGAAAAAGCTCTGCCGCAGTCTCGTATTTTTTACGCAATAAAGGCAAATCCAGCTCCTGAAATCTTGCGTTTGCTGAGTTCTTTAGGATCTTCTTTTGATGCGGCTTCTGTTGCAGAAATTGAAATGGCTTTAAAAGCAGGAGCAACGTCAGAGCGTATTTCTTTTGGGAATACGATTAAAAAAGAGCGTGATATTGCACGAGCATATGCATTGGGAGTTTCACTTTATGCCGTTGATTGTGTTGAAGAAGTGGAAAAAATTGCGCGTGTTGCTCCAGGAACACGTGTTTTTTGCCGTGTTCTTACCGATGGCAAAGGTGCAGAGTGGCCATTGTCACGCAAATTCGGTTGTGTTCCAGCTATGGCGGTTGATGTTCTAAGACGGGCACACCAATTGGGTTTGCAAGCCTACGGTGTTTCTTTTCATGTTGGATCTCAGCAGGTTGATCTGAGTGCGTGGGATCGTGCTTTATCGGATGCTTCTACAGTTTTTAAGCGCTTGGAACAAGAAGGTATTTCACTAAGGTTGGTGAATATGGGGGGCGGTTTTCCAACGCGTTATTTGAAAGATGTCCCTACAGAACAAGCTTATGGTACAGCAGTTTTTGATTCATTGAAAAAGCATTTTGGTAATCGTATCCCTGAGACGATTATTGAGCCAGGACGTGCGATGGTTGGCAATGCTGGTGTTATTCGTACAGAAGTTGTTCTAATATCTAAAAAAGCTGATAATGATAATGTACGATGGGTTTATCTTGATATTGGAAAATTTAATGGTCTTGCTGAGACTATGGATGAAGCCATTCGTTATCCTATTGAGACACCTCATGATGATAAGGTAATGGAGCCTTGTATTTTGGCTGGACCAACATGCGATTCGGCAGATGTTCTCTATGAAAAAACACCTTATCCGCTTCCTCTATCCCTAACGATAGGAGATGAAATATTGATTCATGGAACTGGTGCTTACACAACAACTTACGCATCGGTTGCTTTTAATGGTTTTGAGCCTTTACGATCATATGTGATCTGAGGTTTCCTTTTAACTATAGTTTTTTTAGACTTTTTGCTATGCTCGTCATGGCGCTATAAGAGGGCGGTCATTGAGATGAACATGATGAACTTTCAAACAAAAGATGGGGCGTGTTTTACACTTTTATTGGAGCAAGAAACCGATAAGCCTTATCGAGAAATTTTGCTTGATTCAACGATGGGGTATGGACGTAAACGTAAATCATCAGAGGCTTTACGTCGTGGTCGGTTAGCTGCTCAAGGACTTTCTTTTGTGGTTAAAAATGCGCTTGGAGAGCTTGTGGGAAGTGTCCGTCTTTGGCATGTTTCTTTTTCTAAAAGAAAAAATAAAACACAACATGCTTTACTTTTGGGCCCCTTGGCTGTTGCATCTGAATGTGCTGGTATGGGAATAGGATCAATTTTAGTCCGCCATGCAATTGAAACAGCAAAAAAATTGGGATATGGCGCCATTTTGCTGGTAGGGGATTTTGAATTTTATCAACGTTTTGGCTTTTCAAATAGTTTAACAGAAAATTTGGCAATGCCTGGTCCTTACGAAAAGCATCGCTTTCAAGCGTTGGAACTGATACCACATTATCTTTCTGGGTGTTATGGCACTTTGGTTCCTAGTGGAGAACGAGAAGTTTCAAATCGTTTTCAGCATCATAAAGTGGCTTGAAGATCGTGTTTATTTTGTTTTTCAACAGCTGGCATTGAGGAGAGCATACTGTTTTGGCTAGAGCCAAAGTATTTAGCGGTACAAAGTTTTTGGGGAGTTGTATTGCGATTTTATTATATGGCTGGTTTCTTATTTTTGATAATTTCAGTTAAGTGAGTAGGAATATATTTTAAGCTCATTTTTTGAAATAGCGTCCTATTTTATAATATTAAAGGAACCGGATTTTTGAGTGGTTTTGTATTCTTTAAAAGCCAGTATCATCATACATTTTCCAGTTTTCAATATCGTTGGTAGATCTTGCATCGAAACGGTTGGATATTTTATTTTTTTCTTAAACAGTTTTTGTTTCTTTGCTTTTTATGTGCAAGGGAATGGTTTTGATTGATTCAATAGAGAGATATTTTGAGAAATTTTATACAATTTTAGCGCTTGTTGAAAGAGAAGGGGCTTAAGAAAGAAAAATATACAGCAGTAGAATCAAAATTATAGGTATCAGCTTTTTTAAAAGAGTGTAAAAAATAAAATTACATGTTCAAAAGCAGCTTTTTTGAAAAAAATATATAATTACTTTTTTACTATAAAGGTAAATCGTTTTGCAATTAGCATGAGAGGATCAAATACAAAATGATTTTTTCATGTAAAATTTTGCATTCAGAATCAAAAAAACGTTGTCCTACACATTATAAGGGAAATAGGTGCGTGAATAAAAATCACAAGAATCATAAATCTTTTATGAATATTCTTGTAAGACTCAAAAGAGTAAAGGGCCAAGAATCTTTTAATCTTTTGTGCCCTATGGTGATAAATCAAAAATCTTATAGAAATAGCTGCTTTATCTTTATAGTGTGGAGCACGTTAGGTAAGATCTTTGTTTACCGATCATCTAAAACAATTTTTGTATGTGAGAAGTTATTTTAAAAGTGCGTAAAGAGCCTGCATTGAAAAGAATTTTTATCAGAAGAATCATTTAGAATCACATATTTATTTATACTGTCTCTTGAGAAAAGGTAAAGTGCATAGGAAGCGAGGAAAGTGATAAGGATAAAAAATATTTCTCAATTTTAATTAAGCTTAGTGATTTGGTGGTGAATCCATGAGAGGTGGTATTTTTTTGAGAAACATGGTCATAAATGTCAAAACACCAAAGATGATGGTTATGATAAAGAAAATATCACTAAAAGCCATAATCATTGCTTGTATGCGTACCATATTAAACAATTGAGAAAGAGCCAGGGTATAGGAATCAAAGGTTTCTGTTTTGAATAATAAAGTAAGCTTTGAAAGCATTTCAGTTGCTTGTCTGTTTGCGTGGTTAAGTGTTTCGGCTATTCGTTCATAATGGAAATCCGTGCGTTTTGTCATGATAGTGCTGATAATGGCAAGCCCTACAGCACCACCTAGATTCCGTGTGAGATTAAAGAGTCCAGAAGCATTTTGCATTCGTTCTGGTGGGAGTGTTCCCAAGGCAATATTATTAATAGGAACCATACATAACATTACAGAAGCACCACGGAAAACTTGCGGCCAAAAAAGCTGCCAAAAATCCCACTTATCTGTGATAGTGCTTGCCATCCAAGTGCCTATTGCAAAACCAAAAAGTCCTATTGCCATCATTAAACGTGCATCCATTCGTGCTGAAAGGAATCCTGCAAGGGGAGCCGTTAATAACATGACGAATCCTGAAAGAAACAATGTTTCTCCAATCATAAGGGCATCATAATGGCGGATTTGGCTCAAATAGACAGGATAAAGGTACGTGAGTCCATAAAGACCTATCCCCAGTGAAAAGGAAAAAATGGATGCAGCTGAAAAATTGAAATTAGAAAAAGTAGAGAGATCTACAATGGGTTCTTTTGCTGTAAAAGCACGCCAGAAAAACAAGGCGGCAGCAAGAATCATGATAATGAATAAATTCCGAACCAGCCTATCATTCAGCCAATCATGACGTGCGCCTTCTTCTAGTACATACTCTAAAGTTCCTAGAAAAACAGCCATAGAAATGAGCCCCAACCAGTCAAATTTAGCCATGAGAGATGGATTTGCTTTATCAAAATCAATCAATTTCCAAGCGAGAATTGAAATAATAATCCCAAAAGGCACATTAATGAGAAAAAGCCAGTGCCATGATAAGATATGACAAAGATAACCTCCGACCGTTGGACCAATAGTGGGGGCTAATGTTGCGACTAGTCCAACAATAGGGGTAACAATTGGGCGTTTGGAAGGAGGGAAAAGAACATAAGAGGCGACAAAAACGCTTGGGATAATTCCTCCACCAATAAAACCTTGCAATGCACGGTAGATAATCATCTCTCCAATAGATGTTGCTGTTGCACAAAGAACAGAAGTAATCGTAAACCCGATCGCTGATATGGTGAAGAAAATACGTGTTGAAAGCAATCTTCCTAAGAATCCAGAAAGGGGCAACATGATGACTTCAGCGATGAGATAGGAGGTTTGAACCCATGAAATTTCTTCAGAGCTTGCAGAAAGACCAGCTTGAACTTCGGCTAAAGAGGAGGCAACGATTTGTATATCCAAAATCGCCATGAACATGCCAAAGGCCATAACTATGAAAATCACAATGTTACGGATTTCTATGCGCTCTTGAGACTGTATGGGCTTTGGTATTGAAGATGTCATAATAATGAGGTCATTTGCTTGTTATTATAAGAGACTTTTATCTTGTGGTTTTGTACGTGTATCAACTTCTACTGAAACACTCATTCCTGCTCGGATATGTCCGGTCTTTAAGACTTCTTCTGGAATAGAAATACGTACGGGAATGCGTTGGACAATCTTTGTAAAGTTACCGGTAGCGTTTTGTGGAGGAAGAAGAGAAAAAACAGCACCTGTTGCAGGTGAAATAGAAAGCACTGTTCCTGTAAAGACCTGCTTTTTGAAGGCATCAACAGAAATATAAGCCTTTTGTCCTGCATGAATATTTTGCAACTGTGTTTCTTTATAGTTTGCTTCAATATAAAGTGCATGGATGGGGACTAACGCTGCAAGACGTTGGCCATTTACAACAAAATCTCCCGTTTTTGCTGTTAAATTTCCTATGATTCCATCAAATGGCGCGCGTATAATGGTTGAATCAAGATCACGTTGTGCTTTTTCACGCGAAAGTTCTAAACTCTTTGTTTGGCTTTCTGTTTCACTTCGTTGTGCTTCTAGTACTCGGATATTTGCACGTGCTGCAGCGATTTGTGCATCTGCTCTGTTAATATTTGCAATGGCTTGTTCATAAGCTGATTTGGCATCATCGACATCAGATTGAGGAGCATAACGATTGGCTTTCAGTTCTGTTACACGTTTTAAGGTGAGTTGTGCATTGGTTGCTATGGCTGAAGCGGCTGCTTTTTGCGCTTTTGCATCATCTAAAGCACTATGAGCGGCTGTGATTTGTGCATCAATGCGTAGAAGTGTTTTTTTCTGTGTGTCAAGATGCGCTTTTGTTTGATCCAAGGCTATTTGATAATCACCATTGTCTAAGTAAAATAAAACATCGTCCTTTTTTACAACTTGGTTGGCTTTAATGGCAATTTTTGCAATATATCCATTTAATTTAGTCGCAATAGCGGCTATATCTCCTTGTACATAGGCATCTTCAGTGGATAGCATATAACGCCATTGCGTTATCCATTTGTAGCTAAACCAAAGCACAAAGAGTGCAAAGACAATAAGAAGAGCCTTGATTACTTTCTTTTTTTGCGTTTTATTGAAATTTTTGGTTGAAAAAATTGTCTCAGCTACGGACATGATTTTATACTTTCAATATTTATGTTCCAATGAGTATAATAAACCCATCACTAAGATCGGGTGATATACATGCACGGACGATAAGAGCTTTTCAAACAATAAGGCGATCCCTGGTACATAATGCTAAATATATAAACTTGCAAGTTAGAGATCTTGTTTTCAAGTTAGCGGTCTTATTTTATTGCGCATTTTTTACAAAGACCTCGTACTTCTAAGGTGCTTTTATGTGCTTGGAAGTCAACAGCTTGAACCATCTGTTTTAAACTCGATACAATCGTTTGATTTTGTATTTCGTTGACTGTGCCACAGTTTTCGCAAATTATAAACGTTGTAAGTTCATGTTGACAGTTTTCAGGGTGTAAACAGACCATAAAGGCATTTACACTTTCAAGACGATGAATACACTTTAATTGTACGAGTTTTTCTAACGCACGATAAACTTGGAGAGGTGCACGAAAACCTTCTTCGCGTAAGTGATTGAGAATCGCATAAGCACTTAAAGGCCCTTTTGCATTTTTTAAAGTGTTTAAAACCAATGTTTGGTTACGCGTCAGTTTAGATGACATTGACATCTTCCTTTTGCTCTCGTGGAAAAGCATAAAGTGTGTAAAATATTTATGCAATGGTGATTATAGAATATGTACTCTATCTTTAGCCTTTTACATGACATCCTTGCGATATGTAAGAAAAGTTGCAATCGTTGTGAGGGGAGGGGTATTATAATCTGAAAGCCGCTGCTATCGGGCATGAAACTTTTATACGCTTCTTATTTTTCCTATAATTGCTTGTTGCCAATAATGTCTTGAAATAGGATTTTTTGTTCAATATTTTATTGGTATTGTTTTGGGC
>NZ_JBHIPC010000083.1:0-2837 GCF_042195765.1 Bartonella sp. AP3QHHD | reverse complement strand
TATT
Organism: Bartonella sp. AP3QHHD; assembly: GCF_042195765.1. Taxonomy (NCBI): domain Bacteria; kingdom Pseudomonadati; phylum Pseudomonadota; class Alphaproteobacteria; order Hyphomicrobiales; family Bartonellaceae; genus Bartonella; species Bartonella sp. AP3QHHD. The sequence goes on along the minus strand of NZ_JBHIPC010000083.1, from coordinate 2,833 downwards.
AGGTTAGTGTTTTGTTCACTCATCTTGATTTCCTACATTGCGCGCAATTCACCCGTGGCGTGAATCACGCTGGTGTTAAAAGTTGGTTTGTGTTGCTAGAAAGGAATGTCGTCTTTTGTTGAAGAGTTGCCGTTCTGGGCGGTCATAGTTTGTTTACAATCTTCTGAATTATCATAAATTTTTACATTGCCATAAATTCTTGAATCGGCATAAATAATCACATTTCCATAAATTTGTGTGTGTCCAAAAATATGTCCATCATATATTTTGACGTTATTATAAATTTTTGCATTGCCAAAAATCTCGGCACAATCACCAATTTGTGCTTTATCATAAACCTTAGCACTATCGTAAATCTTGGCACAACAATACGCCTTGGCATCATTATAAATCCAGCAATCGTCTTTTTGACTTAAATTGTCTTCATACTCTACAAAGCCGCCAAGGTCGCCTGCTTTAACATCACCAAAATCTTTTAATGCACGTATGCGGTAAAGCGTAAGGTATCCATCAAACTGAATTGTTTCATCAGTAAGTTCGTATTTTTTTTCCATGGTTTATTGCCTCATGCCCTTATCTTAAAACAGTGTCATTTCCAGATACTTTTGTATTTCCGGTTACTTTGGCATTCTCGCAAACTAGTGCACCACCAAACACACGGGCATTTCCAGAGATTTCTGCTTGACCGCCAATTTTAGCTTTTTCAGAAACATGTGCACCTTGGTGGACTGCGGCATCGCCATAAACCTTAGCCTTTCCAAAAACACGTGCATCATCTGCAATACATGCGGATTCAAAAACACAAGCATCGTCAAAAATTTCTGCGTTCTTTGAAATTATTGCATTACCGCCAATCTTTGCATCATGGTATATTCGTGCACNCTGCGTTCTTTGAAATTATTGCATTACCGCCAATCTTTGCATCATGGTATATTCGTGCACTACCAGAAACAGAAGCTTTATCGTACACTTTCGCGTTCCCATAAATTTTTGCAAGTACGTGAACACGGGCATTACCGTAAACTTTTGCATGATTGAAAATGTGTGCACCACTCAAAATTTGTGCATCATCGAAAATTGTTGCGTTATCATAAACCAATGCACAATCTTGGATTAGTGCATTGGCATAGACTTTGGCATTCCCAAAAACCTTTGCACTATCTCCAACCCAGCAATTGCCATCATGTGATAAATTACCCTCATGCTCAATAAAACCACCAACGTCACCTTTCTTGACTCTTCCAAAGTCTCTCAATGCACGAATGCGGTGGAGAGTTTTGCCCCCAACTTCGATTGTTTCATCAGTCATTTCGTATTTTTTTTCCATGGTTTTACTCCTTTAAGTTAGATTCTGCCTTTGTCGTTCTTGCAAAAGAACGGCATTGCATTGTGTGGTGAATTTTTTGAAAAGGTGGCGTCTTTTAAAAACGCCTTTAGCTTTTAAAGCACATCACAAGGACGCAAACGGTGTTGTTGTTCGTAAGAACCATACATTGCATCATCATATTCGCGCTGTTTTATATCATCTAAAAAAAAACCGTATGCTGTGCTGTGTAGAATAAAATCGTGAGGAATGTTTCCGTTGAAACACTGCTCTTCACATTCTTTAAGATAGAATTCGGCAATATCTTCAGAGATATCTTCGCAACGATTAGTCGTTGGTTCAATACGCAAAATTTGGACAGCATTATCGGCTTGGTCGATAAATTTGATCATGTCACTTTCTTCTAAGAAAGGACCAGATTTAGCGAGATTTTGCTCTTCATTTTCGCACATCACTAAGAGAATTTCATCAGAATTTATAAACACTGGTTTATTCACAAATGCCTCCATACTGCCTATTGGCAAAAGTTATTTTCTAAGATATGGAGTAATTAATACGTTTTTCGTAACGATGTGTCAATAGATAAAATACGAAAAACGTATTTTTATTTTTATAAATCTATTCGATTTTGTTTATTATCATTAATGTTAATGAGGTGCTTATGATAGAAAATATAAAAGAAAAGCAGCTATCCATCATGCTAAATAAATTAACCGAATGTGAAAAAAAAGCTTTTATGAATTTCTTGCTGCGAGCAGAGATTTTAAAAGATCCTCGACAATCTTCTTTTCAGAATCATTCGCTTGTGAATATAAGTAAAGAAAATCATCAGAGTAAGGTCCAGAAATAGGTGAAGAATCTTTAAAAAACTCCATAATTTTAACTAACTCATCTGCCTTAATATCTCTCATTTCCCTATTTGTATTAAGATTAATCATATTGGATATAGCTGGTCTTCTTATACCAAGATAGGCGGCAAGCTTGGCTTGGCTCCCTCGTCCCATTTTATCAAGCTCTTTTTTTATCCAAATTTTTAGCTCTTTTTGCCTAATCATAATTAAGTTTATTCCTTATTTTTAAAGTCCTTACAATATAAAAAATACAATGATACGTTTTTCGTATTGACTAAATATTTTTGATATCGTATTTTTATCGCTATGATAAAAACATATACGAAAACCGCAAAACTCATAATTGAGTATCTAGGTGGGTATAAAAAAGTTGCTAATATCGTTAATCGCAATGTTATTGTAATTAGAAAATGGGCTTACCCTTTTGAAAAGCGAGAGGGTAAAGGCGGCATCATTCCAGCTAAATACCAAATTATGCTTTTGAACTATGCACGTGAGCATGGGATAGATTTGCGTCCAGAAGATTTTTTTTATCCCGAGCGCTTGCAGAGATTAATGCAAGAGCAACACCCCCCATTGTCGAAAATTTGCAAGAGCTGCGGTGTTGATCACACCGGAGAAACTTTACAGCATTAAGGAGATAAAGATGAGTTCGAAT
>NZ_JBHIPC010000082.1:0-5501 GCF_042195765.1 Bartonella sp. AP3QHHD | reverse complement strand
TATTAAAGGGCGTAAAACAAAACAGTCCCTTCAGGGTATTTTAGGTGTACGCTATAGTTTCTAATTATATGGTTATTTTTTAGTTATCTTTAAATGTATGATTAGTTTTTTTAAGTTTTTAATGCAGCATCAGAGAACAATTTTTCAGAGCACGCAGCTTCGTTGTTCATGATAAACTGTATTCCCTTATATACTTGATTATGCATTACTTTTTTTGATAAGAAAATTCTGAGGAAATGCTAAAGAAGCACTATAAAAACGCCCTTATATTCTTGATCAAAAAAGTATTTAAAAACTATAAGGAACGGTTTTTTATGAGATAAGGGGGATTTTTAAGAAGGATTATTGCAATCTAAGGTTGAAAATATGTTTTGTAGAGCTAATTACGTTCAGTGTCTATGCAGGCGTGAAAGGGGGGAGGATATGGCTCTACAATATAAATGGAAACGACATTGTTGGATACTCATGTTGAGCAGCTGTTTTGTGCAGGCTGCTGCTGCAAATGAGAGGGGGATACCGCTTTTTTGTCAATCTTCAAGTTATGAAAATAGCAAAATATTTCAGGATCAATACAATGAGGATATGAAAACGGGAAGATGCATACTTGGAGCATCTAATGATGTTATTATAAGGGCGCGTAATGAATTAGACTTTTTAAAAAAGCCTAGCGATTTTACTGAGGATAAGGGCGCTAGAGTGTTTGTGAGTCAACAGGAGCTTGACAGCAGTCATCGTGAAAATGTTGAAAATAATGTACAAGAACACAATACTAAAATTCTTAAAAAACCTGAACTTATTTCCATTAAAGATGGGGCACTGTTAGAAAATTATATTCTTGATAATGAAGGTAAAGCATACATTTCAAATGATGGTGAGATTGATAGCCCAGGGCGATCCATTAATAACACAGTAAGGAATGGTGCAGAGCTTTATGTGTATGCAGGAGGACTCAGTGAGGATAGTAAAATTGAACATGGCGGAATTGAAAATGTTGAGGCTTTAAAGGGAAAACAAGGCTTTTCGAAAAATGCAGTCGTTAAAGAAGGTGGACAACAAAGTGTTGGAAATGGAGGAAAAGTAGAGGGGACTAAAATTTATGGTGGTGAGCAACTTGTTTTCGGGGAGGGGGATGTTGGAGAAGAGGTTAAAGGGAGTAGTGCTTCTCATACTATCATTTATGGTCAAGATGAAACACTAGGCCAACAAAAAGTATATGATGGCGGAAAAGTTTGGAATACGAAAGTTATGCAAGGGGGTGTCCAAGAGGTTGGACAAAAGTCTCAAAGTGCAAAAAATGGTGGTTTTGCATTTGACACAGAAGTTTTTGGCGGTGGTAAACAACGTATCTTAAAAGGCGGTCAGGCTATTGGAGTTATTTTAAATGAGAGTGCTATTCAGGAAATATATACTGATGGATCTGTAAAAAATCTAACAATGAATGATCAAACAAAATCATGGGTGCATGCTGGGGCAACATTAGAAGGAAAGACACAGTTAAATCATTCTGGGCAGATCCATCTTTATGCTGGGAATGATCAACATCATACCATAGTAGAAGATATTATTTTAAATGGAAAAGATACAAAACTGTACTCTATTACTGATGAGTTTGATGGAAAAAGTTCTTTGATACAAAAATTAAGTGGTGAAGGGAGTGTTATTTTTTCGTTTACAGGTTCTGATCCATATTATTCTCAGCTTCATGTGAATAATCTTTCAGGAAATTTACATTTCGCGTTCAATACTACGATTGCCCATAACCGTGGTGATTATCTCTTGGTTGAGAAAGGTGCTGGGAATCATACGATAAGTGTTGCTGATTCTGGAGTTGAAATCACGGATCCTTTTTCAAATAAGCGTGATTTAATTATGGATCAAAGTGGTGGAGCACATTTTACACTGACAGATCTTAAGGGTGACAAAATTAACGCCATTGATGGTGGAACTTATATGTATGATTTGAAAGAAAGAAAGGATGAAAATGGAAAAGTTTGGTTTTTATCTGCAGATCGCCTCAGTGGACCAGAAACCTCTATTCCAGATCCGGAAAATCCTTTTGTTCCTGGTGAAACAACAACGACACCCTCTACAGATGCAGTATTAACGTTGTCCGTAGTTCCTGGACTTATTTTTAATAATGAGTTGCAAATTATACGGAATGGTAGAAAAATTTGGGACAGAAATAAGAAAGATATCGAACTATGGACTTATGGGATTAAGAGCAGAGAACGTGTTGCGACAGGCCATACACACTTTAAGCTTGGGCAAACAGGTTTAGTTTTTGGTGCTGATCAGTTGAGTGAATTAAGGCATGGAGAGTTGTATGTTGGTGGTTTCGGTAGTTATGATCAAGCACGTATTTCTCATGCACGAGGTGGTAATAGTGATCTGAGCTCTTATAGCATTGGAACTTACGCAACTTATTTTGATCATCGCGGATGGTATATGGATGGTGTTTTGAAATATAATTATTACCGAAATAATTTGAAAGCCATATCAACGAATGGTTTAGCCATTCAAAGTCATTACAATCAGTGGGCGATAGGTGGATCATTTGAGATTGGTTGTTATTTTGAACCGGCACAGAATACTTGGATGCAGCCTTATATCAAGCTAACAGGTTTGCAGGTTGAAGGTAAAAGAATAAAACTTTCCAATGGAATGATAGGTGATCTAAGCCCATTAACTTCATTCCGCAGTGAAGTTGGATTGACTGCAGGACATGAATTTTTTGTGAGTTCAGAAACTTCATTAACAGCTTACATTATGGCAGCTTGGTTGCGTGAGAATATAAATAATAATTATACGACAATTAATAACCAGTATAAATTTATTACAGATTTGTCAGGCAGTGCGGGTAAATTGGGAATTGGTTTAAACGGTTCGGTCAATGATAAACTAACACTTTATGCGGAAGCACATTATCTAAAAGGACATAAGATTAAGAATGCTCTTCAAGGTATTTTAGGATTACGCTATAGTTTCTAAATATGTGTGCATGGCTGATTAACTTTACAAATGTAATTGTTTTGCAAACTTAAACAGATAACGTTCGGCTATGTCTTCTCGAGAGTGTAAGGACTTTCTCAAATAGTAGAAATGTCTTTATACTCTTTCTTTTAAAGGCAACATACTGAATTTATAATAATAATTCATTTCTATGCATGGTGAATGAGAGTCACAAAAATCATAGGATTCTCTCATTCCAAATCTGTTTATGTTGAATCAATCAAAATTATTCGCTTGGCACATCGCAAGCGGGATGAAGGTGTGTATAAAAACTATACAAAAAAGAAGTAAAAATGTCTCTGATGAATCGTCTCTAGTGTCAAGGGCTATCACAACATTGGGATGGCAAAGTGTATGATGATACCGGCCCGCTTCTTCATAAGCGTAAAGATTGGGGGTCAATGGCTTTACCGGTATACCATTCATGGATGACGTCGCGAAATGGGCTTGAGTGCATTGAGAGATGTCTCTTTAAAACAAGTGCGTGAATGTACAACCCAATGGCGTTTTGTTTTACGTGAAGGGGGGCGCCATTAAAGGGCACGAGCATTTTTTTCATCTATAATTCCAGATATGCAAATTATTCCTTGAATTTAAGTAAACACTTTGAATTTTATTCAATTTTCTGCCTTAAGTTAGAGCTTTTTAGTGGTTTATAGATAAACAACTTAAAGTTGTTTAAATTAAAAAATACACTAAAAAATTGTATTTAGACATAAATAAAACACATTATGATACAATCTAAAACGAGCTACCTATGTAGCCGCGGGGTATTTTTCTAAATAATTGAGAGTGGAGTGTGGATAATGCGGTATAAATACAAATTAAGTTTTTCAGTATTGATGATCAGTAGTTATCTTGTGCAATCTGCAAGTGTAGTTGAGAGTAGGAATAGAGTGCTAACAAGAGCAACACATGTGGTAAATAGAGAAGAGGAAGAAAAAAAATTAGAACAGATTGCTAGTTTTTTCAAAAATAATATTACGATTGAATATGGTGATATAGAGCTTGTTGAAAATGGAGAAACTTCTGTAGGTTCTACTATTAAAAAAGGAGGGATACAAATAGTTACACGAGCAGGAATTGCAATGAACGCCAAAATTTTGGGAGGTCAGCAGTTTATTCATGAAGAGCCATATATTGATCTTACAAGCGTGGAGAGAAAAAGTAGTGCATATAATTCCACAGTTACTGGGGATGGTGGAACAGTTGGACAGCAGAATGTGTATGATGGAGCGTGGGTTTGGTATACGAAAGTGGGAGATAACGGAGAACAAAATCTTTATGCAGGACAAAGAAAAGAGGGAGGGAAATCAATGTATGCTCAGGTTTCTGGGAATGGGAGACAACACGTTTTAGCGTTAGGAGAATCTTATGCTACTAATTTGAAAGATCATGCTATTCAAGTTGTATATCCTGAAGGGTTTGTGGATGATCTGACTATTAACAACTTTGCTAAATCGTGGTTCCATGTTGGTATACAAGATGTCCTTGGAGAAGTAAGGATCAATGATCACGGAGAACTTTATTTATTCGCTGGTGATAGGACAAATCATACGACTAAGAAAAAAATTCCTATGAAGGACAGAGTGGATGAAATAATATTTGAGGTTGGTGAACGGAATATGGGAGAAAAACCTCAGATTGAAATTGAAGATTTAGGGGGGCACGGAGGGACTGTTATTTTTACTTCTATACCGTATGATCCACGACATATTTCACTTCATGTTAAGAAACTTTCAGGGGATTTACATTTTCGATTCAATATTAATGCTACGGGGAATTCAAGTGATTACTTGTCGATTGATGAAGGTTCAGGTAATCACAAAATAAGCGTTGCAGATTCTGGTCGTGAAATTACAGGTCCTCTCTCACAACAGAATAGTTTGGTCACAGGGATTAATTTAGTTACTGATAAAGTTGGAGGCGCTAATTTTACTCTGGAAGATCTTTCGGGTAAGGACATTACAGCTGTTGATGGTGGAGCCTATCAGTATGTTTTACGAAAGAGAGAAAGATGTGCTGATGCTAGTGGTTATTCTACAATTTGGTATTTAAGTTCAGCCTCTGAAGGTACGACACGTTCGAATACTGAAACACAGTGTGTAAACAAGAAAACGAAGATTCCTCTTGCATTATCTGATCAAGGTGCTTCTTCTAGAGGAAAAAATACAGGCTCTCGTAAACCTACTATAAAGCAACCAGCTAAACCACGACCTCCACGTCATTTAAGAGGGGCACAGAATGTCTCTAGTGTTTCTGTATCTCCCTCTCAAGAAAATCAGACTCTTGTAGCGTTACCTCCATCAGGTCTTCATCCTCTTTCTGATGAAAAACAACAAACTGCTGTTTCAACCTCTTCTCAATCTTTAGCCGATCAAATGATTGTGCGTCCAGTTCATAAAGAACACCCTTTTCCACAATTGAGTGAGAATCTTTCAGTTTCTCACTTTTTGACCACTCCCTCTACAGATGCGGTATTGTCTATGTCT
>NZ_JBHIPC010000081.1:0-32758 GCF_042195765.1 Bartonella sp. AP3QHHD | reverse complement strand
GATGATATTTGATGATGGAGATGGATATGTAATAACACGTGAGTGTGCAAAGTTTTTTAGTGTATCCACAACCACGATTCGTAATTAGGTGCTTCAAGGAGGGGCCAGAGCTATATAAGCTAGGGAGAGCAGTGAGATGGAGAAAGAAAGAGATCTTATCCTTCACTCCAAAGAAAAATAAGGAATAAATTAGCTAAAGTTGTATAAACCGTAGAAGGTGGTCTAAAAGTTGATCTTAAAATAGCTCTTTAAATAAAAAATCTATATATTTAATATGTTAAAGATACAAAATGGTGCCCAAAAGAGGACTCGAACCTCCACGCCTTACGGCACAGGTACCTGAAACCTGCGCGTCTACCAATTCCGCCATCTGGGCTTATAAAATTCATCTAAGCGCATGAAGCAACTCTGTCAATAAAATTATAGAATTTATTTTTTCAGCTTAAAACGATAGCATTGAACTTTTAAGGGAGATCATGATTTTAGAAGTTTAAGGTGTGAGGACTGTCTTTGATAAAATTGTTGAATCCGGATTAAATGTGTAAATAATAGGAATGCCGGTCGCTAATTCTTGAGATATAATTTCCTCACCGGAGAGACCTTCAAGCGCCATAATAAGAGCACGAAGAGAATTTCCATGTGCTGCGATCAAAACAGTTTGGGAGCGCAAAATATAAGGCTGGATATGGTAAAGATAATAAGGCCAGATGCGCGCACCGGTATCGCGTAGGCTTTCTCCATTCGGCGGCGCAATCGTATAGGAGCGGCGCCACATTTGCACTTGCTCCTGCCCCCATTGTTGGCGTACTTCATCTTTATTTAAACCAGAAAGATCACCATAATTACGTTCATTTAATGCGGGATTTTTTATCACTTCTAAATCTGATTGTCCCATTTGCTCTAAAATGTGCTGAGCGGTTTTTTGAGCTCGCTGTAAGGCAGATGTATAAGCGATATCAAACCTCAAACCATATTCTTTCAGTTTTTTTCCTGCTGCTATCGCTTCTGCATGACCTTTTTCTGTTAAATCGGGATCTTTCCAACCGGTAAAAAGGTTTTTGAGATTCCATTCACTTTGTCCATGACGAATTAGTGTAAGTATGCGTCCCATTATAAATTGCCTCTATTCTATTGATTGTTTAAAATTTATCGTTCAATCCCAAAACATCGAACATTGAATAAAGACCGCTTTCATGATTTTGTGCCCATAAAGCTGCTTTTAATGCGCCATTGGCAAAGATAGAGCGTTCTTGCGCTGTGTGTGAAAGAACAATGCGCTCATTGGGACCAGCAAAAATGACACTGTGTTCTCCAACAACTGTCCCACCACGTGAACAAGAAAAGCCAATGGTGCCTTTTTTGCGTTTACCTATATGACCATTGCGTTCGTTGACACGCACATTTTTAAGCATAACATTGCGCCCTTCAGCTGCTGCTTGGCCAAGAAGAAGGGCTGTTCCAGAAGGAGCATCAACTTTGTTAGCGTGATGCATTTCATAAACTTCGATATCAAAATCATCGGCTTCTAATGCTTTAGCGGCTTTCTTTACAAGGTTGGCTAAAAGATTTATTCCAAGGCTCATATTCCCGGATTTGACAATAGTTGTATATTTCGCAAAATCTGCAATTTTTTCTTCTTCTGTTTTGCTAAATCCTGTGGTGCCAATAATATGGACAAGGCTTTTTTGAGCAGCGTAGTTAGCATAAAGAATACTGGCTTCTGGTTGTGAAAAATCTAAAATACCTTCTGTATTAGAAAAGGCATTTTCGGGATTGTCAGTGATACTAATCCCAAGAGAATCTGAACCAATTAATGCACTGGCATCTTTTCCTACAAACGGTGAGCCTTTACGTACAAGAACAGCACAAAGCTCTACATCTTTCCTCTGCTGGATTGCTGTAATGAGTTCACGTCCCATTCTTCCATTTGCACCAACAACTGTAAGGCGCATTTTTATCTCCTTATGATACTTTACTGTGCAGTATAGGCAAATTCTTGCCTTCTTTCCAATGGTTCTTTTTCTTTATAGAAAATTTTTTTCCTGCTTTAATTTATCTTGTTGTGCTGTAAAACACTGTCGTTTAGAGCAAGTGATATAAGATCTACAAATTTAAATAGAGATGTTTTTCGTTAGAGTGTGTGATGAATATTCTTAAGTAAGGTTTGCTTATGAAACCTAATGAAGATTGTGTATTACTTTACGCTTTTGTTTCTTTCGTTCTTTAAAGGAGAGCGTTCTTCATGCAAAATAAGATCTTCCAAACAAAATAGACCTATATTGTCAATTCATGCGCTTTTCTTAAAGAAATATATTTATCAATTCTTCTAAACTTATTTTATGATAGTGCTCGTGAGTGGTATCACGAGAGAGTATCCATGAATAATATAAAATCTATTTTGCGCCACTATCTTTATGCTTCATGAATAGAGCAAATCAGCATTATCATACGTTTTGTTAGCCTTTAATGTTTTAACAATTCTTGGCACTTAGTCATTTTCACTCATCAATTCCATTTGTGACGCATAAGAAAACGATTATTTATCATTGTATATCAATATGTTATACATAAATAAAATCACGTAAAAAGGAGTAAAAACAAGGGGCTAACAAGAAGTTGGATTGTTTACACACGAGAGTTGGCCGGATTCTTCATCTTTTAGGAAAGTCAGTTGAAAAAATTGTTATGTTGTAAAAAACGCATGATGAGGCTTTGTTTATTATAGAGAAAATAGGATATATATTATGCAATGCGTTTTTTCATATATTGGGAAGAATGGAGTATAACATGCGTTAAGTATTGTTATTTTATTTGCCTAGCTTCCAATGATGCTACAGTTCTTGTATTTAAAGAGAGTCTTTAAAATCCTTTCTTAAGTATTTTTTATCCCTGTGCTGATCTTTTTTGTGACACGATAAGAAAGTGATTTTTGTGATTCAATTATAATGGGTTTTATTCTCTGTTTAATGCGATCATAAATCAATGTATTATTATATTGTTTATACGCATGCATAAAAATTCATAAACCTATAAATATCCTTTAGATAGAATATCACTTTTATTTTTGTTTGTGAGAGAAGGCTAGAAATCAAGATCTGCATAGTGAGCACTTGCAACAATTCCGCGGACGCGATCTGTTAAAAGAGAACGAAAAGAAGGGCGTGATTTAATTCTCATATACCAGTCTTTGGCAGCAGGAGATTGTTCCCAGTCAATTTCCCCTAGAAAGTCAAGTACAGAAATAGAGGCTGCTGCTGCTAGATCTGCATAGGACAAGGCAGAACCGACTAAGCTATCGCGAGAGGCGCAGAGCCAATTGAGATAGTTCATATGTGGTAAAATATTGGCACGTGCATTGCGTAAAATTTGTGAATTAGGAGCACCACCGCCAATGGCAAGTGGCATTTCACGTTTATGGATTCGTTCTCGTACGATATGGCGCGTTGCTTCATTTTCGAATTTATTTAAGAACCAGTCATTGAGACGGCGTACTTCCGCACGATCTAAAGGATTTTCCGGAAAGAGCTTATTTTCTTGTCGTAAACTTCCATGTGTTTCGTCTAAATATTCGCAGATAACAAGAGGACCTGATAATGGAACCTCGTGTTCATCGAGAAAAACAGGAACATGACCAGCGGGATTGAGGGCTAGAAATTCGTGTCTTCTTGCCCATTCATATTCTTCAATCAGTTGAATAGTTACACCATATTCCCCAAGAATGAGGCGTATGAAGCGCGAGGCAGCGGATAGGGGAGAGTGAAAAAGTGTCAGCATAATTTACACTATCAAATAGAGTTGAAGAGAATTCTTTCAAGTAATCATTTTTATAAAGATGCTTGACTAGAAGTACAAGATCATTAGTAGCTGCTAGTAATTATAATTAATAAATTGTTAATGACTAGGAATTGTTCTCTTATGCGATGGTTTGCAAAATGGCAGCACGTAATTCCTCTAAACCGATAGCTTTTTCTGAAGAGGTTACAAGAAGCTCAGGATAAGCTGCTGAGCGTTTAAGAAGCTTTGTTTGTGTGCTCATAATTAATTTTTCCAAGGCATTTGATTTGATTTTATCGCTTTTTGTCAAAACAATGTGATAAGAAACAGCTGCTTTATCAAGGAGAGCAAGAACATCTTCATCATTATTTTTAATTCCGTGCCGTGAATCAATCAAGATATATACACGTTTTAACGTTGTGCGCCCCCGTAAATAGCTAAAAATCAAATTTGTCCACGCATCAACAAGATTTTTAGGAGCAGCAGCAAAACCATAACCAGGCATATCTACTAATGCTAGAGGGGGAAGGTCTCCTAGTTGCCCACTGAATCCATCGGGGACAAAATAATTAAGCTCTTGAGTCCGTCCTGGTGTATTTGAGGTACGTGCTAAGCTTTTTTGTTGGACGAGTGCGTTGATTAAAGATGATTTTCCAACGTTGGAACGTCCTGCAAATGCAATTTCCGGTGGTCCTTCGGGGGGAAGAAAGCGTATTGCTGGTACACCACGAATAAAAATCCAATTACGAGAAAAAATTCCAGAAAGGGAAGAATCTCTTGTCATTCATGCACTTCTTTTTTGGGTGATCTTCTCCAGATGGCTTTCAGATTATCAAAAAGCTCAATTTTAACTCCTTGGCGCTTCATCATGATACCTTGCTGAATAATTGATAATATATTATTCCATGCCCAATAGATGACGAGACCAACAGGGAAAGAGGCGAGCATAAAAGTAAAGACAACAGGCATCCATGTGAATATCATCGCTTGGGTTTGGTCTTGAGGAGCAGGATTCATACGCATTTGTAAAAACATCGTTATTCCCATAATCAAAGGCCATGCACCAATCAGAAGAAATGTTGGCGTTGTATATGGCAAGAGACCAAACAAGTTAAAAAGAGAAGTTGGATCGGGTGCCGCTAAATCTTTAATCCAGCCAAAGAAAGGGGCATGGCGCATTTCAATGGTGATATAGAGAACTTTATAAAGAGCAAAGAATATTGGGAATTGAACCAACATTGGCCAACAACCAGCAAGGGGATTAATTTTTTCGGTTTTATATAGTTCTATTATTGCTTGTTGTTGCTTGGTTCTATCATCGGGATATTTTTCTTTTATTTCTAGCAACCGCGGTTGTAAAAGCTTCATGCGTGCCATAGATTTATAAGATTTATTGGCTAGAGGAAAAAGAAGAGTTTTTAAGAGCACCGTGACAAGAAGGATGGCGATACCAAAATTTCCTGTTTGTTTATAAAGAACATCAATGAGAGAAAACATTGGTTTGGTGATGAAATCAAACCAACCCCAGTCAATTAAAAGAGCAAACTTTTTGATTTTTAGATCATTTTGATAGTTATTAATAATTTCAACTTGTTTTGCACCAGCAAAAAGCCGATTTGTAATAGTTTTTGTTTCATTTGGAGCAATCGTTAAAAGCGATCCTAGCAAGTCAGACTGATAATGCGTTTGCAAACGATCAAAATAAATAAAACGGCTTGTATATTCTTTATTTTGCGGGGGAATAACTGCTACAGCCCAATATTTATCGGTAATACCAATCCAACCTCCTGTTACTTTGGAGAAAGTCATACTTTTCTGCCCATTATCAGGATTCGGGTCAAGCTCTGCTAAGGTTTTATATTTTTCAGTTTTGAGCGAATCTCCTGCAATACCTATCATACCTTCATGAAGTAAATAGGTTGCATTTGTATGTTCTGGTGGTGCTGCACGTGCAACGCGGGCATAGGATGAGAGATATATTGGTTGATCACTTTCATTGCTGATAGAATCTTCAATGGTAAACATGAAATGATCATCAACAGAAAGAATACGCCGGAAGATCTGTCCTTGTCCATTATTATAAATTAAAGTGATGGGTGTTGAAGGAGTCAGGATTGTATTGTTTCCCTCTATTTGCCATTGTGTATCCGATTGTGGCAAAGCTTTTGCTGGTAAAGATGCACTTGCAAAACCAAATTCAGCAAGGTAAGTCGTTTTGAAACCCTTAGGATTCAGCAAATCGATTTCCGGTGATTTTTTATCGACTGTTAAACGATATTTTTTGAGGTGAAGATCATCAAATTGTGCACCAACAAGATTAATAGAGCCTTCCAGTTCATTGGTTTTGATCGCAATACGCTTTGTTTTGGCCAATACAGCTTTCCGGATTTCAGGTGTCATTGGCTGTTCGATGATAGATGTTGCTTGATGCGTTGAGGTATCGTCAGAAAAATTCGTCGTGGTAGTAGAAAGGGTTGATTGTTGTTTTGACAATTGCTGTGCGATGACTTGTTGTTTTTGTAACTTTGCTTGTTTGGGAGCAACATGAAGAAATTGCCATGCGATGAGCACTACGAAAGATAAACCAATAGCGATAAAGAAATTGCGGTTATATTCCATCCGTACACCCTTGTTGTTGTTGCTGATGTTTTATTTTTGGTTTTATTCGCCGATTTAATTCACTAATTAAGGATGTAAAAGGCGCATGTAACGCATCACGATATGCTACAATGACATAGTCTGTTCCTGCTTCCATGTGGTTTGTTACACCAACTCTTACGGCTTCACGCAAGCGCCTTTTGATACGATTACGTTTCACAGCATTACCGTTTTTACGAGTAACAGTGAAGCCTACACGTGCAACAAGAGAATCTTTTCTTTCTGTTGTTTGTTCACGAGATTTAACTTCGAGCAAAAATAAAGGACCACGCCGCTTTTCTCCTGTACGGACAGCCAAAAAGTCTGCTCTTTTGCGAATACGACAGGGATGTTTTTTCTTCATAAAAGAACATTTCGCAATTTCACTAAATGCCTGCAAGCAGGCATTAGAGGTTCATAACAAAAGTTTCACAACGAAGAAATGGTGAGCAATCCTCAACGGTTGTGAAAATTTAAATGGTTAAGCAGAGAGCCGCTTACGTCCACGAGCACGTCTTGCAGCAATAACTTTACGTCCTCCAGCTGTAGCCATGCGTGCACGAAACCCATGGCGGCGTTTACGGACAAGTTTAGAGGGTTGGTAAGTACGTTTCATTTATTTAAATACCGCGGAGTGCGGCCCTTCTTAATCTTCGTTTTATGAGCAGTTATGCGCGAGATGAACGATTTTATCATATCATACGGCTGTTAACCCATAAGGAAAAATATAAAAAAAGTCAATCTTAGATTGTTTTTCTGGCTCTTGAAAGAATACAAAACACCTTATAATTGTCTGTGATACTTTTTTTACGATACTGTAAGAGTGTCAGAAATAACGATTGAGTCTATAGAAAATAAATGACTAGGGCGTTAAAGAATTAAAGAAAGTATGACTGATTATTGTATACTCAATTTAAAGTATCCTTTAATATTAAAAAATTTTTTCAGTTTTTGTTTTTACAAAATTTTTATCAGAACATTCATTAAAGTGGTTGTAGACAAACACGATTGATAGGATTTTATAGCAGATTTTATGTTTGAGATTCTTTATTTAAGGATGGTTTCATATTTTTAAAGAGAAAAGATATAAGTAATTTATACTTTATAATTTTGAGTAAAGTAGAAAATTATCAGGTGATGAACCTGTAAGTATTTTTCGTTCTTATGCTTATATTTGCTGGTATTTTTATAGAGAGGAAAGAACGTGGATTCTATTACAAGTGAGGCTGTCCGCAACGTATTACGTAAAATCAAAGGACCAGATCTTGAAAGTGATATTGTGTCGTTGGGGCTTCTTTCTGAAATATTGATTGCTGATGGTAAGGTTTTTTTTTCCATTACAGTTCCTGATGGAGGTGTGCAAGAATGGGAATCATTGCGTCGTTCTGCTGAAAAGATGGTATGTGCTTTGGAGGGAGTGGAATCTGTTGTTGTCACACTTACAGCAGAAAAAACAACAAAGGCAGCACCTAGACGGAGAGCAAATCTCTTACCGATCAAAATGCCCATAGAAGGTGTGCAGCATGTGATTGCTGTTGCTTCTGGAAAAGGAGGGGTCGGAAAATCGACGATGGCAATAAATATCGCCTTAGCTTTACAAGATTCTGGTTTCAAGACGGGGGTGATGGATGCTGATATTTATGGTCCATCTTTGCCGCGTTTGACAGGACTTGTTAATCAAAAACCACAGCTCATTGGAGAAAAAAAAATTCAACCTCTTGAAAAATTCGGACTTAAATTGATGTCGATGGGATTTTTGGTTGAGGAAGAAAAGCCGGTAGTATGGCGTGGTCCTATGGTTATGGCAGCGGTAACGCAATTGTTACGAGACGTTTTATGGGGACCTCTGGACGTTTTAGTCGTTGATATGCCGCCCGGTACAGGGGATGCACAACTAACGCTTGCACAACAGGTACAATTAACAGGTGCGTTGGTTGTCTCTACGCCCCAAGACCTTGCTTTAGTGGATGCGCGTAAAGCAATAGAAATGTTCATGAAAGTCAATGTTCCTATTTTAGGAATCATTGAGAATATGAGTTATTTTATCGCTCCTGATACGGGAAAACGCTATGATATTTTTGGCTATGGTGGTGCACGGGCAGAAGCGGAACGTCGAGAAGTCCCTTTCTTAGCGGAAATACCGCTTGATGCAGCTTTACGATTTTCTTCAGATGAGGGGATCCCTATTTTTGTTGCTAAGCCTAGTGAAGAGCATACTAAACTGTATCGTAAAATTGTTGATCAAATAAAAAATCAACTTTTTTAAATGGATGTTTGTTTAAGAGAGTTTATTAAAACACAATTATGGAAGACGTAAAAATAGTTGCTTCTTTGTAAGGGGAAGTTTTAATGTGTGAGTGGAGTATATAGGTTAAATAAACAAAAAATTATTCATACGTTTGGGTAACCTGAAGGGGACCCAAATTAGAAGAGATAGAGCCATGAGGTAGAAAAAAATATTGGACTTGAGGCAAAAAGAAGAAGACCGAAAATAAAAATATTTTAGAAAAATTGTAAAAGGTTGTAAAAAATATTTTAAAAATCATTTTTTGATACGAGTTTTCTTGATATAAATCTCAACATTTCTTTTTAGAAGCATTCATTTTTTGCAAAGTAGCCTCAAGAGCTGTTGTTAAAGCATTCCTTCCTCCTTGATGAGAAAAGTAATTTGACAAAAATTCATTTGTTCCACCCTTTGTTGAAAACTCTTTTTCAAGCAGTGCAAAATCGAGAGATACAGAACGATCCGTTGCTATAGTTTTACGCATTTCATCTGTAAGATTTCCAAACATCATGGTAAGGAATTCTGCTGATTGCTGTTTTTTTAACCCTTGTGTTATAAACCATTGATGGGCAGTTTCTATAAAATTAAAATATACTCCCATAAGTGAACCAGCTGTCATAAAAAGATTAAACTGCTCTTCCTTATCCAGCACCAATGTGCCCCCCAATGCATCAAATAAAGTGCGTAAAAAGGGATGATTGGGATAGATTGGTGTCAAATTTTTGCATTCTGCAACAAAAGGTAATGGAACAGCACGATAAACTTTATGATTAATCCACTTTTCTATTTCTGCTGCTTTTGCCATAGCAAGTACGGAAATAACCAGCTGTTCTGGACGAAAACGAAGAGAGCACAAAACGTCTTCTGCAATTTGGTTGGGCAAGCAAAGAAAAACACAATCACTAACATCGAGCAACGCTTGGTTATTTTCAGCAATCATAACTTTATCATAAGTGCGTGAAAGGCGCTTTGCTGTTTGTGCATTGCGAGGCGAAACAATAATGGAAGAAACATCAAAGTTGCTTTTCATTAAGCCATTCACCATTGAAGCACTGATTGTACCCGTTCCCAAAAAGCCAAGTCTCATTATCTATTTCTCAGTTTCATATTTTAAAAGGAATTTCAATCAACATTTCAGGTGTTTTAACTAACATAAACGCTAATTGAAGAAGCAACACATAACATAGCAAAAATAATCAAGCCCAAATAGATTTTAGGCTTGTCAAAGAGAACGGCAAAAGCAGAAAACCAACCAACAACAGCTGCGGCTAATGCAAATAAAAACCCTGGTTTATTCATAAGCACAATATGCATTGCCATTAAGCCACCAATAATTAGCGCTCCAAAAACAATGAGCAAACCTGTTGCAAACTTTTCATAATCATCCATATTTCGCTCCTTATAGCGCTTAATTATTACACACTTTTTAACGCATATGCACATAAAAACGAAATGTTTTTTATTGAATATGGTTAAAACGGGGGGTGCCGTTTATTGATTAGATGTAAAAAATGCAGGGATATGCTGTGGCCAACGCCAAGGTAAAATTGCAATTAAATCAAAGCGTACAGACAAAAGGGCATAATCTTTTTGCCGTGCGAGCCAAATATCGGCAGCTGCCTTAATTCGCTTTTCATTCATTCGGGAAACCGCTTCCATTGCTTCAGCCAACGTTGAACGTGCTTTAACTTCAACGATTAACACAAGATTTCCGCGTCGTGCAATTAAATCAATTTCTCCACATTTTGTTTTAAAACGCCTTTCGGCAATGTGAAACCCTTTGCAACGTAGCCACCAAGCTGCCAATTTTTCTGCACGAACCCCTCGATAAAAAGACTTTTGTCTGCGTTTTTTTTGTATCATTTTACGCATTTTTTAAAAAGATTAATCGCTGAAAAAGTTCCTGCTTTTTAAAACCAGTTTTTTTTGCAACAAAAGCTGCCGCTTGAGCAGCAGAATGTGTCCGTGCGCGTTCTAATAGCATTTCATCAATTTCTTGATCACTTATCACATTTAAAGAAGAAGATGATTCTCCAACAAGGACAACAATTTCCCCACGAATATGTGCTTGTTTTCTGTAATTTTCTAACAAATTTCCCAAATTGGAAACATCTACTGTTTCAAACTTTTTTGTTAATTCACGACAAATGGCAGCAGGTCGATCAGCCGAAAAAAGAGTGACCATATCCTGTAAAGTTTCAACAAGACGATGCGGTGATTCATAAAAAATCAAAGTTGCTGGAATCTCTTTTAATTGTTCCAACCGTTTTCGGCGCTGTAGCTTTCGTGCACTCAAAAAACCTGCAAAAAAAAAGCTATCAGTAGGAAGCCCTGTCGGTATAAGAGCGGCTAAAAGAGCGGATGCTCCAGGAATAGGAATAATTTTATGACCAGCTTTACGGGACTCTTCCACCAATCGAAATCCAGGATCAGAAATAAGTGGTGTTCCGGCATCTGAAACAAGTGCTACTGTTTTGTTTTCTGCTAAAGCCGCTAAGAGCTTCGGACCCGCTTTTTGCGCATTATATTCATGATAGAGAAAAGGTTTTTTTTGAATACCGTAACGTTCCAACAAAACACGTGTTACTCGCGTATCCTCACACGCTAAAATATCAATTCCTGCAAGTACTTGCAAAGCACGAAGCGTAATATCTGCAAGATTTCCGATAGGTGTTGCCACAAGATAAAGCCCTGATTCTATAACGGGTGCAGAATAAGCATGCGCACCTATAAAATATGCTTTTTCACACATGCTCTTTTCTTTTCATTAAACTCTCCTCACCACAAGATTTTTATCCATACTCATAAGCCATTTTGGCTCATTTTTTACCAGCACATTTTTTATCATTACAAAGGCTTACCTTACTCGAATAATCGATTACACTACAATAAGATAATTTCATATTTAACGTCTTAATTTAACATTATTATCTATTTTGATCCGCGTTATTTTTTCCAGTAAAACAAATTCCAAATGTAACCAATATTCTATCAGCCCCATGATTTTCTATAAAGTTTTTCCTTCGAGAACCAAAAAACAATTTTGCGCATGTTATCATCTCATGCTTGTTTGTGCTCTTTTAAAAGCTAAGCTTTTTAGATTATTTCCATAACGCCGATTTTTCAAATATTCTATTGATATCCAAAATATTTTTCTGAGCAAATGTAAATAACTCCTTTTGAAACACATACAGTTAACTGGCAGCTGACTGTATTGTTATTAATCAAATATAAGCTCTTATCAGAAAAATACTTTATTTTTTCATATTCTCTACAGCTTTAACAGTATACAGTATAATAAGTACCTTAGAAAAGTTTAAGGCTAAATTTTATCTTAAAGATTTGATTTATAATGGAGAATTTATTATTTTGCTTATTGATTAGGAGCTTTAAATATCGTAAAATTATCTTAGTTCTTCTTATAGTCAATTAATCAAAATCATTTTCGTGCATCTTGAAACCTTCTCAAAGCAAAGATTATCGCATCATTGGGGATCGCAGAGAAAATGATGCTATTAGCTTGTGCTTTTTATTTCGTAAATGTGGAACTGTTCGTTCACAGGAGTGCGTTATACCTTTTTCGGATAGTGTCGCGAAATAATTGTTTGATATGTGTTGAGAGCTATTCTTAAAAATAAGCCCATGATTGAACAACACAAGTTTGCTTTAATTTTGGATACCTTATTTTTTCTGAAGGATATGATCCCATAAAAAAACGTAAGTAATAAAAGCGGGGACAATACGTTATCTCTTCTTTTTAGAGGATATTGTGATGCTTTTGAAAGTTTTAAAACCGAATGGACAGATGATAGTAAAGAGAAAAATAGTTTTTTTCCTTTCAGATTTCATATTCTTGCTAAATGAAGCTGTATTTTAGTTTCAGAGATTACTCAAATAGAATATGCAATATTTTTGCTCTAGCTACAAGAGCTGGAACGGCGTGCAGAGCTTTCATTCACCTTAATCTTTCTTTTAAATATACCACTTGTGTTCAATTTGGATGTTGATTTACAAGCAATAGCGAAAGCACAAGCTTTATAAAAAAACAACTCTATAAAACGCGTCATAGAGTGGTCATGAAAGCTATTTTGTTTTTTATCAGGTGTTTTGCTAATAGCGATAGTCTCCATGGCTTGGCATCTGCTTATTCTTACGGTATTTGTACACATTCATTACAGTATATTGGTAAAGGTTAGATGCAAGGCGATTATCCTTGATGCAAAAATAAAGGGTTAATGTGAGATTAAAGATTTTTTCGTGTCATTATCAGTAGAAACATTATAAAGGGCTTGAACAAGCATGCTCTTTATCTCTTTATCTCACAATGTTTTTTCTACATTCATTCGTGGTTTTTCTTGAGTGAGCATTACTTGACAAGTGTAGGAGAAAAAATAAACTTGAATTGTACCTCCGTAGGTTTTGCTCTTGGCTAGTTAAAACGATTGATGTTTCTTATGAGAGGGCTAAAAGCATTTTGGATCATATGGGAGAGGGGGTAAAGTAGAACAGGCTTACTTTCCTTCAGGTTTTCGAGAACCGCGGCTGTTCCTTTATCGCAGAATTGTCATGAATATATTCATTATTGTTTTGTCATTTAAATAAAAAAATTTTGATAAAAATATGTTATGTTTTTCTATTGAAAAAAGTCATGCGGTAGGGAGAGTATTTTATATGAGAATAGAGTTCTTTTTACATTGTGAAAGAACGTATGCAGGAAGATAATTGATAGATTTCTGATCTGAGGGAAATATTTTTATCCATTGCGTTTTGTATATTTCAATTTTAGGAGAATGAACAATGATTATACATTGGAAAATTACATATTGGGATAGAAGGGGCCCTCATTGCCTTGCGGACAGATCCAAGTGATATTTTGGTTTGGGTCTTTGATGTCACACGTTTTACAATGTATACAATTTGAAGCGTTGATCATATAAGTCAGATGATCATTATACTCTAGCCACTCGTAGACAGCGGCGGGGCAATAGTTTGTGGAAGGTCCTCCGTAGATTGCATATTCAGAGTCCTTTTGCTTTTTTAATGAGGCTATTTTTAAATGGCAAGGTTGATTTTCTTCATGATGCGTATTGGAAAGGGCAACACTTGAAAGGCGATCAAAGGTTATAACGCCATCTGGTTTTGGGTAAGCAATGGGTTGAAATTTTTCTGCTGATTCAAGGCATGCATAATCTTCCTTTCCATGGGAGAGTGTTTTAAATAAGGAAAATCCGAACAGTTGTTGCCACCACATATCAAAACCGGCAAGTTTAATTCCATATTTTGTCCCATATTTTGCCCAGAGCGGTTTGGCATTTCGCACTTTATAAAGATCTTTGCCAATGAGCCCTTTTCGCCATTGTTCTTCGATTTCTTTAACCTCATCATGGGCACGCCCTTGTGCAAGAGCGGTAGCGATTTTATCGGCAGCTAATATGCCAGATAAGATGGCATTGTGTGATCCTTTGATACGAGGAACATTGACAAATCCAGCAGAGCAGCCAATAAGTGCCCCACCAGGAAAGGTGAGTTTTGGTACAGATTGCCAACCTCCTTCGCTGATAACACGTGCACCATAGGAAAGACGCTTTGCACCTTTAAAGATTTTATAGAGTTTTGGATGTGTTTTAAAACGTTGAAATTCTTCAAAGGGAGAAAGATAAGGATTTTTATAATCTAAGTGCACAACAAAACCGACAGAAATGATATTGTTTTCTTGGTGATAAATAAAGCCACCGCCACCGGTATTATTGTCTAAGGGCCAACCCGTGAAATGTTGCACTAAACCGCGTTGGTGTTTGTTGGGATCAATTTCCCAGAGCTCTTTGAGACCAAGACCAAATTTTTGTGGTTCACGATTTTTGCTAAGGTTGAAATGTTGTATCAGTTGTTTTGCAATTGAGCCGCGTGCTCCTTCCGCAATTAAAGTATATTTTGCCAATAAAGCCATACCAGGCATATAATTTTTTCCAGGAGTTCCATCTTTGTTAAGCCCCATATCTCCGGTGAGAACACCAATAATAGCTCCGTTATCTTTTTGGATGATGGGTTCTGTTGCTGCGAAACCAGGATAGATTTCAACACCCAATGCTTCAGCTTTTTTGCTTAACCAGCGGCAAACGTTTCCAAGCGAAACGATATAACACCCGTCATTTGATAAGATTTTGGGATGCAGAATATTAGGAAATATTGTAGCCTTTTGAGGCTTTAGAAAAAAAAATTGGTCACGGGTAACAGGGGTCGTGAAGGGATGATCATTGTCATTTCGCCATTCTGATAAGAGTGTATCGATACCAATGGGGTCAACAACTGCGCCAGAGAGAATATGTGCACCAACTTCGGTCCCTTTTTCAACAATTGTGACAGAAAGCTCAGGATTAATTTGTTTAAAACGAATTGCGGCAGAAAGCCCTGCAGGTCCTGCTCCGACAATGACTATGTCAAACTCCATACTTTCACGTTGGTCATGCAGAGGTGCTTTCATGGCTTATAAAGCTTTCTCCAATTCTGGAATAATTTGGTGGAGATCACCTACAAGGGTGTAATCGGCAATTTGCATGATGGGAGCTTCTTCATCTTTATTAATGGCAACAATAATTTGTGCATCCATTATACCGGCTAAATGCTGGATTGCACCGGAAATGCCAACGGCGATATAGAGTTCAGGGGCAACGACTTTTCCTGTTTGTCCAATTTGCCAATCATTGGGAGCATAGCCTGCATCCACTGCTGCGCGGCTGGCACCTAAAGCAGCATTTAATTTGTTTGCAAGAGGAAGAAGCAGGGACATAAATTTCTCTTGAGAACCAAGACCACGCCCGCCTGATATAATAACACGTGCTGAGGTGAGATCAGGACGATCACTTTTGTTTGTCTCTGCTTTTACGAAAGAAGAAAGATTTGGATTGGGAGCTGGTGTTATTGTTTTAATGGGAGCAGAATTATTTTGGGAAGGCGTTGGGGTGAAAGAAGCGGTGCGAACTGTTATAATCTTTTTATAATCATTGGTGCGTACAGTTTCAAATGCATTGCCTGCATAAATTGGTCGTTTGAAGGTATTGGGTGAAAGAATGGCGGTAATATCTGAAATTTGCATAAGATCAAGAAGAGCTGCTACGCGCGGCATCACATTTTTCCCAGTACTGCTGGATGCTGCCATGATCACATCATAATCCTTTGCTAACATGAGAATTGTATCTGCCATAGGCTCGGCAAGTTGATGGGCTAAATAGTCTGCTTTTGCAATAAGAACTTGCCGCACACCATTAAGTTTAGCACTATTTTCCGCTATCGTTTGAATTTTTTCTCCGCAAACCAGAATATCGATATCATTACTGAGTACGCGTGCAGCGGTGAGTACTTTTGCTGTTTCTTCTGTATTATGATCGGCCAATAAAAGAATTGCCATAAGTTTTTGCCCTTTTATGTGAGTGTTGCTTTTACTCTAGTGGTGAGAATATTAAATGCAGTTCTTCTGTTTTAAGGCTCTGACAAGTTCTACTACATTTGCCACTTTTATACCGGATTGACGGGGTTTTGGCTCTTCAACGCTTAAAATTGTTAAGCGTGCTTTCGTATCGACGCCAAGATTAGTAAGAGATTTTTGTTCAATAATTTTCTTTTTTGCTTTCATGATATTGGGGAGAGAGGTGTAACGCGGTTCATTGAGCCGTAGATCGGCGGTCATAACCATGGGAAGGGGAAGACAAAGGGTTTGTGTTCCATTATCAACTTCACGAGTAACTGTAGCATGCCCATTTTCTATGTTAAGATGTGAGGCAAAAGTTGCTTGTCCCCACCCAAGAAGAGCAGCGAGCATTTGTCCTGTTTGGTTGCTATCGTCATCAATTGCTTGTTTTCCTAAAAAGACCATGTCGGGTTTTTCTTCATCAACAATGGTTTTGAGAATCTTAGCAATTGCTAAGGGTTCAAGTGTTTGATCCGTTGTGACAAGAAGTGCGCGATCAGCTCCCATTGCAAGTCCTGTTCGTAGAGTTTCTTGAGCTGCTTCTGGGCCAATTGAAACAAGAAGAACTTCTGAAATTTTACCGGATTCTTTTTGGCGAATGGCCTCCTCCACGGCTATCTCATCAAAAGGATTCATAGACATTTTTACGTGAGACAGATCAACGCCTGTACTATCGGGTTTGACGCGTATCTTGATGTTATAATCAACAACACGTTTGACAGCGACAATTATCTTCATAATGATCCTCTTTGTTTGTATGTTACAAGTTTATAGCAATACTCATAAGAAACCAAATTGTTTAGAATGAAGTCTCAATTTATAACTTGTGTTCTCTTTCGTATAAGCTTTTTTATGTTTACTTGTACTTTCTCGTCGTCATTTTCAATCTTCATATTTTTGCATTGCCATAATTGCCTTATTTGCTTGAATAAAAAGTAAAAAAATCAATCTGTCTTGTGAGAATATTCTTTTTTAGCTTCTTATGCTTTGTTTATGATGGTGCAATAGGTCCTTTATGCAATGAAAAATTAAGTGAAAAAGATAAAAATGGGGGGAATGATTTTGCTCTTCAAATCTTGAAGACAGAAAAATCAAAGATCTTTCTTTCAAATATTTTGGATAAAAATTGGGGAAAATATTTCTAATACAAAAGTTTTTGGGAGTTCTTAAAGCTCTATTTACTAAAATAGAGCACACTTTCTCATCATTTGTTGCGATTCTTTTCAAAAAGGTTAATGAGGGGTAGGCGTTTGTGAATACGAAGGGTCATACGATCGACCAGGCGACCAAACAGGTTAGGAACGATAAAGTCTTTTCTTTTGTTGAACAGAAAGAGAGAATGGATACTTCTGTAGAAGTAACGATGTCGGATATTGCTCAAAAATTACGCACCGTTTATGCGCAAATGCAAATGAAGCATTCGCCCCGTTCTTTAATGCAGCAGAGTTCTGTAGAAGAGCATTTTAAATCTTACTTAGATGATATTAGTCGGGCCATTTTGGCTGAACATTATATACGTCGTCAAAGAGAAAAAAAGCTTTTCCAGTTTTTAGAGCAGATTAAAACAATTGTTCAAAGTTTGCAGAGTGAAAAAAAAAGCTTAGAAGAAGCAGCGGTAACACGACGGGTGTCTCGTTCAAAATCACCTGATTCTGTTGTACAAAAACTTGCTCACATGGAATGTGAGGGAAATCAAGAACACTTATTACTTCAAAAGGTGCAAAATTTTTCGAAAGAAAACAGCATAATTTCACTCCAAACAAATGTTGAAAATACGTTGCAGCAAGAAAATAGAAGCCCTTTGCCCAGTGATGCTCTGAAATCTTCTTTTAAAAAGGCTGAGGGAGTAGTGAAGCATGCTGTGATAGAAGAAAAGGGGATGATGGGTGCTCAGGCATCTAATCATTGTATTGAGAATGATTTTTCTTCTTTAAGGATGCAGTCTCGGGAACATGTCTCGTTTTTATCTTATTTGGTAAAAAAAGGTATTCTTTGTTTTTTAACCGTTGCATTTGTGGTAGCGATAACGTTATGTTTTTATAGCTTTTTAAAAGGAGCTCGTTTTTTTTAATTTTTATGATGTTGATGTTAATATATGTGAAATGTATTGCGCATTCGTGTTTGTGCGGAAGCTATAGAAACTAAAATTATCCTTTAAACACGCAACAGAGATTATTGGAAAAGAGGATAATTGGAGAAGGATTCTCTAATTGTTAAAAAAACCTCAAATTATCTTGAAGGTTCTGTAAGTGAGTATTTATTTACCAATTGCTGAAATGTCACTCAATATGCTGATCTTGATTGGTATGGGAGTCGTTGCTGGTTTTTTTTCAGGCCTTTTTGGAATCGGTGGTGGGTTTCTCATCACGCCGTTATTGATTTTTTATAATATTCCTCCTGCTATTGCTGTTGGAACAGGTGCCAACCAGATGATTGCGTCATCTGTAACAGGAGCAATTACACATTTTAGAAGACGTACACTCGATATTAAACTTGGTATTCTTTTGGCGCTTGGAGGAGGGATTGGTTCTTTGATCGGGATTCAGGTTTTCTCTGTTTTGAAAAAGTTAGGTCAATTAGACTTAATGATTTCGCTTCTTTATGTGATTCTTCTTGGAAGTGTAGGAAGCTTGATGATCGTTGAAAGTTGGTATGATATGATGCGCAAGCGTAAGGCAGGAAAAGCCAATATTCGTCTTGCTGGTCGACATAACTGGATTCATCGCTTACCCTTAAAAATGCGTTTTCGGACATCTATGATATATGTTAGCATTATTCCAGTTTTAGGGATTGGTCTCATTGTGGGGTTGTTGTCTTCTATTATGGGAATTGGTGGGGGGTTCTTTATGATACCAGCATTGATTTATCTTCTGCGTGTTCCAACCAGTGTGGTGATTGGGACTTCACTTTTTCAGATTACATTTGTGTCTTCTTTCACGACAGTTTTGCAAAGTATGACTAATCAGTCCGTTGATATTGTCTTGGCTTTTTTGTTAATGCTTGGAGGAAGTATTGGTGCGCAATATGGAACACGGGTTGGACGGAAGTTAAAGGCTGAACAATTGCGTATGGCGCTTGCATTTTTAGTGTTGATTGTGTGTATGCGTCTTGCTTTTCAATTATTTATACGCCCTGATAATCTTTTCTCTCTGGATATTCTTATGAGATAAAAATGGGTAGATTGTTTTCTTTATACATCATTGCAGGTTGCTTTTGTTTTATTTCTTTTTCTACATGGTCACATGTTGGGACGCCAGCTACATTCATTGATCAAGTTGACCACGAAACTGTCCAAATTATTGTAACAACGAATACGATTACTGTGGATGCAAATTTTGCTGGTCGTGATCTTTATATTGCTGGTGTTTTGGAAAATATTGATCCATTATATTCTCGACAGAACCGTTACGATATTGTTGTAAGCTTGGAGGGACAAGATCGGACAATGGTGATGCGAGAAAAAAAACGCAATGCCGGTGTATGGGTCAATACAGATTCTCTTATTTTTAAAAAGGTTCCTCTTTTTTACTCTATGGTCACAACACGTGAAATTGGCGATATTACGAGCATTGAAGATTATAAACGCTTAGGGTTAGGATTACTCTATTTGCCATTGCAGACGGATGAACAAGATCAGAAAAAAATACAAACCTTTCGCGATGAACTTATAAAATTGCAAAAAGCTAAAAGCCTTTATTATGAGGAAGTGGGTGGGGTTCGTTTTGGTTCTGACACACTTTTCACAGCACATTTTCGTTTGCCAGCAAATATCCCAGTTGGACATTATAAAGTTCGCGCTTATCTTTTTCGTGATGGACAGTTTATTGATAGTGCAACAACGACTCTTGAAATTGTTAAAGCACATATCACTTATACAATTTTTTATGCAGCGCACAAGTATCGTTTTTTATATGGTATTGTTGCAGTGATTATTGCTATTACTACAGGATTTTTGTGTCGTTTGATTTTTCGAAAAGATTAACGCAAGGAAAATGTTAAGGCTTTTATTTTTTATGAAAAATTCGTAAGATAAGAAAAATAGGTACAACAACAATAGCTCCCGTCATAGTTATATGAAAGAAATTTGTAAGCGTTATAAATCCTGCTTCCCATAGTGATTGAAAAAAATCTACTACTCTTTGTATGAGGTTTCGAGGTGTCCATCCCAAAAAATTCATTACGATGCCAATGAAGAATGAAAGGATAAGCAATTTTAGACTAACACGGTTTAATGTTCCTCCAAGAAACCCATGAGAAGAATTTAACAATTTTTTCTTTCGGTTCATTTTAATATACTTTCGAAGATCGTGTTTTTTATTGTATTAACATAGTACAGCGATGTTATTATCATAAAGGAAAAACATTTTTTTATTTTTTCTTACTTTTTGAGTTTATCACCTTAGTCTGGTTAACGGTGCTGGTTTTTGAAATATACACATGTTTTATTGCATTTTTTGCGATATTTTCATGGCGCTTCTTTTATTAAATGAAGGGATATCCTTTCGTCTCGAGAATTTGTAGAGAAATTTTATAACGTTTCAGCATTTCTTATCAGAGTGAGAGTTCTAGTATATTGAAGATTTTGTAACGAACTTATTATTGTCGTGTATAGAAATAATATTTCAAGACAGTTTACTTAAAAAAGACTATCTATTCTAATAAGGGTGTGCTTATATAGGTATTATATTTAGATATTTCAACCTTAGTGCATTGAAAAGATCTTTTTTTTCTGAAAAAATGTAAGCAATGAATTGAGTGTTGTTAAAGGAGCAAAGGTATTAAATAGAATGTTGAAAAAGTTTTGTTCTGTACGAGCACATGAGCGAATATCAGGGGTTTGTGGGGGTCGTGCTCTTTTTGTTTTGAAATAAGATATTAAGATATAATGAGAAGCTTATTATTTAGCGGGAAAGTATGAAAAAATTCAAAACTCCTCTTGCAGCAGAGAGAGGGGGTTGGTTGGTGTTGGAAAATGGGTGAATTTTCCTGTGTTGTTGAAGTATCAAATTGTCGTTAAGGCTCTTTGTTATTAAGGAGTTTGAGCTAACAGGGGGAGTGCTTTGATGGCGTAAAAACACTAGAAGAAAGAAGGGGAAAGCTTGCTCGACAAGCAAGAGTAAAAAAATCTTTGTCGTGTAGTTTTCAATGGTAGATGTTGTATATCACCCGTAGATTTTGTTATCGGTTATACCATTTATTGTATATTAAATTGTTTTTCGGTGCATCTTTGGGGGCTTATAAGTATGGCAGGAGGAGTGGTTGGTAGGTAGTGTTGTTTGAAAGTTTTAAACCTTTGTCTCTCAGAGCCGATGGTTCGTCTAATCTTGTTGTTTTGCACGTTCTTCTTGCGTGGGGAATTTATACAATAAACGTTAAAAGGAAAAGTCTATGAACTTGAAAAGAAAAATATTGAAAAGTAGCGGCTCTCTTGTTTCTGTTCTTATGGCATTGGGAATGGTTGTACAACAGTCCTTAGCAAAAACACCGGCTAATACTCTTGTGATGGCTTGGAATATTGATGCAATCAGTACATTTGATCCCGCACAACTTACGGATGTTTATGGAAGTGAAATTATTCGCAATGTTTGTGATAATTTGGTGAGTGGTGCTACAGATAATCCTGCTAAAATGGTTCCGTCTTTAGCAACACATTGGGATGTTTCAGGTGATGATCACAGTACGGTGATTACTTTTCATTTGCGTGATGGTTTGAAGTTTAATGATGGCAGATCAGCCAACGCCAATGATCTTGTGTGGGGGATGAAACGGGTTGTGAAATTGAAGATGGGTAATGCCGCAATTTTTAATGAATATGGTATTACAGAGCAAAATGTTGATGATGCTTTGCAAGCTGTTGATGAAAAAACGGTGGTAATGAAATTTGATAAGCCTTATCCAGCAGAGCTCATTCTTAATAATATTGTTGCAAGTCCTGCGACAGCTTTGCTTGATCGCAAGATAATTATGAAGCATGAAAAAGATGGCGATCTGGGAAATCAGTATTTAAAAACGCATGCTGCGTGTGTTGGACCTTATCAGTTGAAAAGTTGGCGCCCTGGAGAAGCTCTTTTGTTGCGTGCAAGCTCTCACTATTGGGGACAAGCGCCTAAACTGAAGCAGATTTTAATTCGCCATGTTGCAGAGCCCGGAACACAACGTTTGTTGTTGCAAAAACATGATATTGATGTTGCTCGTAATTTGACACCTGAAGATCTTGCAGATCTGCAAAAAACAACAGATGTTAAAATCGAAGAAGTATTAGAGCCAAGCATGATGTATTGGGGATTCAACATGACAAATCCCATTTTTGCTAAGGAAAAAGTACGCTTGGCGATGCGCTATCTCATAGACTATGAAGGTCTTGGCAAGAAACTTCTCAAAGGTGTTGGTATTCCACGGGCAAGTTTTATTCCTGTTGGCAATCTTGGAGCTTTAGATGAAAAAGAGGGGCAACCCTTTAAACTTGATATTCAAAAAGCCAAGCAACTTTTAGCAGAGGCTGGTTATCCGAATGGATTTGAGTCCAATTTTCTTGTTTCAAACGCCCCTTATACTTTGTTACTTGCTCAATCACTCCAAGATAGTGCTGCTCAGGCAGGGGTGCGTCTTAAAATTGAGCGTTTGGCAGGTACACAGTTGTTTTCCAAACTTTATGCACGGGCTTTTGATACAATTTTTGTCGGATGGAATAATGATTCTGCGGATCCTCATACAATGGCTTCACGTCTTGTTTATAATCCGGATAATCGGTTTGAGGCAAAAAACACAGCCTATCCTAGTTGGCAGCATGGGTATTTTGATGCCAAGATGAATGAAAAGGTTGAAGAAGCGTTGTTTCAAAAAGATCCGCAAAAACGGGCGAAAATCTATGCTGATTTACAACGTGAACTGATGCAAAAAGGGCCTTATGCGTTTATCTATCAGAAATATACTGTTATCGCGATGACACCTGATGTCAAAAAGTGGGTTTGGAATAGTGCGCCACAAATTTTTTATAGTAAAATTGAAAAATAAGTGTGTCTTCAATGCTGTCAAATAGATAAAGAGCATAGCCATAATATATTTGGCGTTTTGCATAAGTTTTAAAGTTTTGCAAGACGTCGAAGATCGTGAATAAGGGAGGGATATACTGAATGTCTTTTCAAGATCTTTATTTAAAAGGGGGCATTTTTATTAAAGATATGTTTGTGTAGATGTTAAGACTGAATATCTCAGTTTCTCTGAATTGAAAAGTGGTCAATTTATTTACTGAAAAATTAGTGCAACAACTGTTGCAGAAGCTAGCATTGCTAAAGAAGCAAAGACTTTGCGATGTGCAAGAAAAGTTTTGTTATGGGGAAACACGAGAAATATCAGTTTTTAATAGTATCTGTATTTTCTTTTGCTTTGAAGGATGAGGAAATGCTAATTGGAGGGTATTATTTTACGGGGAGTGATGAAAAAAATCGAATTTTTCTTTTGAAAAAGGAATAAAAGTCGTTGTACTTGGCAAATTGACGAATTTTCCTGTTTTACCGAAGTTTCAAATTCTTATGAAGGCTCTTTGTTATTAAGGTACTTGAATAAAGAGGGATAGTGCTTTGATGACATTAGAAATATTAGAAGAAACAAGAGACAAGAGAAAAAAGGAATCTTAGTCTTATAGTCTTCAATAGTAGGCGTTATGATATCGTGAATAAGCTCTATTGTTGGTGAGCGTTCATTATATATCAGAGTGTTTTGGTTTGGCTTATAAGTGTGGGCAGGAGAAGTGATTGGCAAGAGGTGTTTGTTCTTAAAGATTTTAAAACTTGGTTTTTAGAAGCCTATAGTTCGTCTAAACTTAATTATTAAGCACGTTTTGCTGCATGGGGAATTTATACAATAAACGTTAAAAGGAAAATTCTATGAACGTGAAAAGAAAAATATTGAAAAAGAGCAGTTCTTTTGTTTCTGCTGTTCTTGCAATGGGGATGTTTGTGCAACAAGTTTCAGCAAAAACACCTACTGATACCCTTGTAATGGCTTTGAATCTTGATTCAATTGAGACTTTTGATCCTGCGCAGATCAATGAACGTTATGGCAATGAAATTATTGCTAATATTTGTGATAACTTAATCGATTCCGCTACAGATGATGCAGCTAAAATAGCGCCTTCTTTGGCAAAGAGTTGGGATGTTTCAAATGAGGGTGGGGGTACAGTTATTACTTTTCATTTGCGTGATGATTTGAAGTTTAATGATGGTCGGCCTGCTGGTGCTCATGATCTTGTTTGGGGGATGAAGCGGGTTGTTAAATTGAAGTTGTCTGCAGCAGCTATATTTAACGAATATGGAATTACAGAACAAAATATTGATTCTACTCTTCAAGCCCCCGATGAGAAAACAGTGGTGATGAAATTTGATAAGCTTTATCCAGCAGAGATCATCCTTGGCCATATTCTTACTACTCGTGTTGCTGCTTTACTTGATCGTGAGACACTTATGAAACACGAACAAGATGGTGATATGGGAAATCGCTATTTGGCAAGTCACGCTGCTTGTGTTGGTCCTTATCAATTAGTCAACTGGCGTTCTGGAGAGGCGATTTTGTTGCGTGCAAGTTCCTATCATTGGGGAGAGGAAGCAAAATTGAAGCAGATTCTCATTCGTCATATTGCTGAGCCTGGAACACAACGTTTGTTGTTGGAAAAACACGATATTGATGTGGCACGTAATTTGATGCCTGAAGATATAACAGATCTCCAAGTAACAACAGATATTAAGATTGAAAAAGTGTTAGCTCCATCTGTGATAATGTGGGGGTTCAATACGACAAATCCTATTTTTGCCAATGAAAAGGTGCGTTTGGCAATGCGCTATCTGATCGATTATGACACTCTGGGAAAGACTCTTCTTAAAGATGTTGGTATTCCACGGGCAAGCTTTATTCCCATTGGTAATCTTGGAGCTTTGGATGAAAAAGAAGGGCAACCCTTTAAACTTGATCTTGAAAAAGCCAAGCAGCTTTTAACAGAAGCAGGTTATCCAAATGGTTTTAAAGCCAATATTTTTGCAGGGAAATCTCCTTATCCTTTTGCTTTACCTATTGCACAGTCTATCCAGGACAATGCAAAAAAAATAGGTGTGCACTTTAAGATTGAACATTTTGTAGGGACACAGTTGTTTTCCAAACTTTATGCACGTAGCTTTGATACAATTTTTATGGGATGGAATAACGATTCTGCAGATCCTTATACAATGGCTTCACGTCTCGTTTATAATCCGGATAATCGGTTTGAGGCTAAAAACACAGGCTATCCTAGTTGGTGCCACGGCTATTTGGATGAAGATATGAATAAGAAGGTTCAGGCAGCTCTGTTTCAAAAAGATCCACAGAAACGGGCACAAATGTACGCCGATTTACAGCGTGATTTTATGCAAAAAGGACCTTATGCGTTTATCTATCAGACATATAGTATTATTGCTATGACACCTGATGTTAAAAAATGGGTGTGGAATAGTGCACCACGTATTTTTTATAATGCCATTGAAAAATAAGCACGTTTAAAATGTTGTAATATACAACAGTGAATGTGATGATAATAACTTCGGTGTTTTGCATAGAGTTTAAAGCTTTGCAAAATATCGAAGTTTATCGGTAAAGTGCATTATAGAGTAACTCGAAGATACTCTTCTTTAGAGAGGGACTATGCATTTTTATAGAATAATTATACATAGATATTAAGATTGTAGATTTCAATCTTAAGTGAAGAAAAAAATAATAAATTTGCCGGTTAAAGAAATGGGCATACTGAATATGAGCAGAATTTAGTATTTTGTAGAAAAAGTGAGGGACCTTAAAATGTGCTATTGAGAAAAAAGTTAGTTATATGCAGGTGCGTTGGGGGAATATGGGATTATTGTGGAGCTGGTGCTTCAAATTATACCGCTTTTCCTTAAAAAATGATGAGATGCTGAGACTGCCCTTTAGTATGGGTCCTGGAAAGTCCAAATGTCCTTGTGAGGAAGGAGTGGAATGGCTATGGTTAGAAACTATACTTATGAGAATCGTCAAAATATCGAAGGATGAGTGAGCTTTTAAAGCAACTGAAGTTGGTTCTCTGAGAACTCTTTTGAGAAAATAGCAAAAAGACTTTTAAAGCAGAAGTCCTGTTTGATGTGATAAAAAAATCTTTGGCTTGTATGATCAAAGTTATGGGTGCTGTGACATCACCAACAGGCGCTGTCATTTGTGGTATTATTCATTGTTTATCAGATCATTTTTCGTTGTCTCTTTTGCTTTAGTTTACCAATATTGCTCAAGGAGCTGCTCCTGCTGTTTAAAGGGTTTGATATTTTATCTTTAGGAGGTGTGCTTTAAAAGCCTGATTTTTTTTATTTTTGCACGTTACTGTTGCAAGGAAAATTTATACAACAAACTTTAAAGAGATAAGTCTATGAATTTAAAAAGAAAAATATTAAAAAGGAGCAGTTGTTTTATTTCTGCTTTTATTGCTTTTGGGATATTTGTGCAGCAAGTTTCAGCAAAAACACCTGCTGATACCCTCGTGATGGCTTGGGATCTTGATGCGATCAGTAATTTTGATCCTGCGCAACTCAATGACCGCTATGGAGCTGAAATTGTTATCAATGTTTGTGATAATTTGGTTGATTCTGCTAAAAATGATGGAGCTAAAATCGTTCCTTCTTTGGCAAAGAGTTGGGATGTTGTAAGCGATGACCAGAGTACGGTGATTACTTTTCATTTGCGCGATGATTTGAAGTTTAATGATGGTCGGTCTGCTGGTGCTCATGATCTTGTTTGGGGAATGAGGCGGGTTGTCAAATTGAAGCTATCTAATGCGGCAACTTTTAATGAATATGGTATCACAGAACAAAATGTTGATAAGGCTTTTCAAGCACCCGATGAGAAAACAGTGGTGATGAAATTTGATAAACCTTATCCAACAGAACTTATTCTGAGCAATATTTCTAGGAATCGTACTGTTGCTCTGCTTGATCGTGAGACACTTATGAAACACGAACAAGATGGTGATATGGGAAATCGCTATTTGGCAAGTCACGCTGCTTGTGTTGGTCCTTATCAGTTAGAAAGTTGGCGTCCTGGAGAAGGAATTTTGTTGCGTGCAAGTACCCATTATTGGGGAGAGCCAGCAAAATTGAAGAAGATCTTAATTCGTCATATTGCTGAGCCTGGAACACAACGTTTGTTGTTGGAAAAACACGATATTGATGTGGCACGTAATTTAACGCCAGAGAATATAGCA
Source organism: Bartonella sp. AP3QHHD (assembly GCF_042195765.1). Classification (NCBI taxonomy): domain Bacteria; kingdom Pseudomonadati; phylum Pseudomonadota; class Alphaproteobacteria; order Hyphomicrobiales; family Bartonellaceae; genus Bartonella; species Bartonella sp. AP3QHHD. The sequence continues at coordinate 5,350 of NZ_JBHIPC010000081.1, read as the reverse complement.
GATCTCCAAAAAACAACAGATATTAAGATTGAAAAAGTGTTAGTTCCATCCCTGATAGTATGGGGGTTCAATACGACAAATCCTATTTTTGCCAATGAAAAGGTGCGTTTGGCAATGCGTTATTTGATCGATTATGACACTCTGGGAAAGACTCTTCTTAAAGATGTTGGCATTCCACGGGCAAGCTTTATTCCTCTTGGTAATTTTGGGGCTTTGGATGAAAAAGAAGGGCAACCCTTTAAACTTGATCTTGAAAAAGCCAAGCAGCTTTTAACAGAAGCAGGTTATCCAGATGGTTTTGAGGCCAATATTTTTGCAGGAAAATCTCCTTATCCTTTTGCTTTGCCTATTGCTCAGTCTATTCAGGATAATGCAAAAAAGATAGGTGTGCACTTTAAGATTGAACATTTTATCGGTACACAGTTGTTTTCCAAACTTTATGCACGTAGCTTTGATACAATTTTTATAGGATGGAATAATTCTTCTGCGGATCCTCATACAATGGCTTCACGTTTTATTTCAAATCCTGATAATCGGTTCGAGGCTAAAAATACAGGCTATCCTAGTTGGTGCCACGGCTATTTGGATGAAGATATGAATAAGAAGGTTCAGGCAGCTCTGTTTCAAAAAGATCCACAGAAACGGGCACAAATGTATGCTGATTTACAGCGTGAATTAATGCAAAAAGGACCTTATGCGTTTATCTATCAGACATATAATATTATTGCTATGACACCTGATGTAAAAAAATGGGTGTGGAATAGTGCACCACGTATTTTTTATAGTGCAATTGAAAAATAAGAAGGTATCAAGTTTATAAAATATAAAAAACATGATCATGATATATTTGATGTATTGCAAAGCTCTTTAACACTTTGCAATACATTGAATTTTATCGGGAATGGATTACTATGTTGTATCGAGAATTTTATTTCAGAAATTCTTATGAAAGATGCTTTTGTGTGGATGTTAGGATTGAATATTTTAACTTCTATTGATACAATTTTCGGATGAAATAATGACTCTAGACATCCCCATACAACGGCTTCAAGTTTTTTTTTACAACCCTGATAATCGATTTGAAATTAAAAATATAAGCTGTTCTAGCCGGTGTTATGGGTATTTTGATGAAGCTATAAATCAAAAGTTTAAAGATGTGTTGTTTCAAAAAGATTCACAGAAACGGGCGTAAAGAATTGAAAAATGGTAAGTTTGTTTAGTGAAAAAACAGGTGTAACAAATGTGGCAGAATTCACTGTTTCCGAAATAGCAGGGGCTCTAAAGCGTGTTGTTGAAGAAAAGTTTGGTTATGTACGGGTGCTTGGGGAGATATCAGGGTACCGTGGTACTCATGCTTCGGGACATGCTTATTTTGCTTTAAAAGATGATAAGGCACGGTTGGAAGCTGTTATTTGGCGTGGAGTTATGGAAAAGCTCAAATTCCCTCCTGAAGAAGGGATGGAAGTAGTTGCTGTTGGTAAACTTACAACTTATCCAGGGTCATCGAAATATCAAATTGTCATTGAGGCTCTTGAACCAACGGGGGTTGGTGCTTTGATGACACTTCTTGAAAATCGTAAGAAAAAGTTTTTAGAAGAAGGCTTGTTTGATGAAGAAAAGAAAAAACCTTTGCCTTATATGCCTCGAATTTTAGGCGTTGTAACATCACCAACAGGTGCTGTTATTCGTGATATTATTCATCGTATATCCGATCGTTTTCCGTTGCATATTTTGGTTTGGCCTGTACGTGTTCAGGGGGAAACAAGTGGGAGGGAAGTGGCTGTTGCTGTTGAAGGTTTTAATGCTCTTGGTCCAGGTGGACTTATTCCAAAACCTGATCTTATTATTGTTGCACGGGGAGGGGGAAGTTTAGAAGATTTGTGGGGGTTTAATGACGAAGCTGTTGTTCGTGCTGTTTATGAATCTTCTCTTCCTGTTATTTCTGCTGTTGGGCATGAAACGGACTGGACCTTGATTGATTATGTGGCTGATTGGCGCGCTCCAACTCCTACCGCCGCAGCAGAACGGGCTGTTCCTGTTAAGCTTGATCTCGAGGTGCTGGTGGCATCGCTTGATGCACGTTTGCGCAAGGGACTCGCGCGTTATTTGGATTTTTATCGACAAAAATTGCGTGCTACTCTACGAGCTCTTCCGACTGCCGATCAACTTTTTGCTCTACCACGGCGTGGTTTGGATGAAACTTCAAGTCGATTGCAGCGTGCTCTTTGTGTAAGCTACGATAAAAAACGTTTTTCTTTTCATGCACTTGGTGTGCGTCTTTCACCGCGTTTGTTAAATAGTGAAAAAGCACAACGCAATACAAAGGAATATACGGCACGTCTTCAGCGTGCTTTTGTGCGTAGTGTGGAAAAACAACGTGCTGGGTTAGAGGTAGTATCTAGGCTTTTAAGAAGCACTTCATATCAGAATATTTTGGAGCGCGGTTTTGTTTTGGCTTTGGGGAAAGATCATAAGCCCATTAAACGATTGGTTCAGTTTCCTGAAACAGGGCAAATAAATTTACGCTTTTTTGATGGAGATATCAGTGTTGCAACACAAGAGCCTATTTCCGCTAAAAGATCAAAACACAAGCAGATAAAGTCGCCAAGCGATGATCAAGGAACTCTCTTTTAATACGGTTAATGCCATGCTTGTGGAAGGTCTTCTTAAGGGAGTGGATGGAAAAGTTCGTTGCGCATGGGCTGGAACGGATCCACTTTATTGTGCTTATCATGATACCGAATGGGGAAAGCCTGTTTTTGAGGATATTCGTTTGTTTGAGAAAATTTGTCTTGAAGGTTTCCAAGCAGGGCTTTCTTGGTTTATAATTTTAAAAAAACGCTCTTTTTTTCGCGTTGCATTTGATCACTTTGACTTTGAAAAGATTGCTCATTATGATGAGCTAAAGGTGCAAATGTTAATGCAGAATAAAGACATTGTTCGCCATCAAGGAAAAATTCAATCAGTGCTTAATAATGCATTGAGAGCACAAGAAATTATAACAGAGTGGGGGAGTTTGTCCCACTATTTTTGGTCTTTTCAACCACCACAATCGGAGCGTTATGAAAAAATAGATTTTCAAACACTGTTAGCTAACCCTATGACACCTGCTTCTTTTCGTCTTTCTCAAGACTTGAAGAAACGTGGTTGGACATTCGTTGGCCCCACAATTTGTTATGCTTTTATGCAGTCCGTAGGAATTGTTAATGATCATCTTGAAGGATGTTTTGGTCGATAAATTGGCAAACTTTCTTTTGTAAGAGTAATGATTAATAGGATAATAATTGAATTATTTAATAAATGTATAAATTATATAATTCCGCTGTATAAGATAATTGAAATATACAAACTATACAATATTAATGATTTTCTATTGTTGTTGGCACTAAAAACGATAAAGGTATAATTTTGAGGATGAAAAAACAGACGCAAAAAGGAGTGATATCTTAACTGTTATGTATCTGAAGTGAGATAATGGTAATGTCTTGTATGTTAAAAAAACATCTAGTTACACCAAAGCCCATTTTGCGACGCAGCTCATGAATGCTATGACAGTAAATCCATCGTGCACTCCATCTTTACGCTTATGAAGGAGAAGATCGGCACCATCACACATTTACTAGCTCTCAATGTTGTCAACTGTCTTTAGCATTTGTAATGGTTCAGAAGAGGTGTTTTTATTTCCGTTAGTGACATGACCGTTATAATTAATGAATATTTTATTCATGTTTATTGACGAATGCAAAGTGGTTTTTAAATGGGGTGCTGTTGTTGCATTGTTTTACTTTGCTTGTATGACTGTTGGTTTATTTATATGTAGGTCGATTGCCCAATGCTTACCTAGGCAATATAAAATGAAATGCAGCGATGAAAAATTGAAGTTAAATGACTCAAGCTGCTTGTGTTAGGTTTTATTATCTGATAACGTTCCTTCACTAGAGAGGAATTTTGCTGCGTGTGAGCTCCAGTTTTGGGAGGATACTTAAGCTCAGACAGACTGGTATTCACTGCATTGCTTCGTTGAATCTCTGTATGTTTCCGCTGGAAACAAGAGTTTTTGCGGTATGTTGCTTTCTGTTCTATTTTTATAGTGGTAAAGCAATGATGCACACTAAAGTTTAGAAGGTTTTATATTCGTTATGTCTTTGGGGGGAAAGTGTCTAATAAATTTTGTTTTTATCAATGGGGGGATGCATTTTAGTGTATATTCTTTTATTGTAAGCTTTATTTCTCAAAAGATAAAGCGTGGAAGGAATGCTTCTTCTCATTTTTCCTTTATCTTTGTTAACGCGTTGGGTTTTGTTGGTAAAAACGTAAAACTTTTGACACTTAGTTTTCAAAAGATTAAGCAGATTTTTGTGGGGGGTAGCGTTTTAGAAAAGATATTTTCTTATGTCTTTCTGCTGTTTCAGTGTCGTTTTGGTCATGTAGTAAAGATGCGCCGCATCTTGAAACTGAGTGTTTGAGGGGGATGACTATTTTTAAAGTTTGCATATTTTATTTTAAATGTCGCTTAAAGGAATAGAATAATGAATTCATAAATTTTTGCGTAATGATTTTTTTTAAGCTCACTATTTTTTTTGGGCGACAAGGCTTATTGATGATTAATAGGGAACTGATATAGTGCATTATCATATGCAAAGAGGTTATGAAAAGAATGTAATACTGGTTAGCAAAACATATATTGCATGTTCGCTATGGTTTATTGAGACGTAAGTCAATGACTTTATCAAGTAGATGATTCTGTGTAGGTGATTAGAAATATAGGCGATTAGAACGTATTTATTCAATGTTATAATTATAAATTTGCTATATTATTTCAGCGTCATTAATTGATAAAAATAAATAAAGGGAAAAGTTCATGAACTTGAAGAAAACAATATTGAAAAGTAGCAGCTCTCTTGTTTCTGTTCTTATGGCATTGGCGATGGTTGCACAACAAGCTTCAGCAAAAACACCGGCTTATACCCTTGTGATGGCTTGGAATCTTGATGCAATCAGTACGTTTGATCCCGCACAACTTAATGATGTTTATGGAAGTGAAATTGTTCGCAATGTTTGTGATAATTTGGTCAGTACTGCGACAGATGATCCTGCTAAAATGGTTCCCGCTTTAGCAACACATTGGGATGTTTCAGGTGATGATCACAGTACGGTGATTACTTTTCATTTGCGTGATGGTTTGAAGTTTAATAATGGCAGATCAGCCAATGCCAATGATCTTCTTTGGAGTATGAAGCGGATTGTCAAATTGAAGATGGGTAATGCGGCAATTTTTAATGAATATGGTATTACAGAGCAAAATGTTGATGATGCTTTGCAAGCTGTTGATGAAAAAACGGTGGTAATG
>NZ_JBHIPC010000080.1:0-35955 GCF_042195765.1 Bartonella sp. AP3QHHD | reverse complement strand
TCTGCTGTAGAAATTGGCAAAAAATCTGTTCCTGTAGGACTGGAGGAAAAGATAATTGAACTCTATGCTTTAGATCAAGAGAAGGCTTTACTCTTAAGGAAAGAAGCCTATTCTTGTCGAAAAAGCATCATCATAAAGCCTTCTACTCCGTTGCAACGTGAAACTGTTGTTGCGTTTATGAGACTTTTAGATGGCTTACATCAAGAAGCGTTAGCAGACTTCAAAGAAACATTAGAAACATTGTGCGAAGCGTGCTTTATAGAGAAATGTTAAAAATCCTATTCCCTTAACTTTTATCCACGTATCCCGTACTTTTAAAAAGATATATAAAATCAATTATCTATATAGATAAAAAGAGGTCTTGTTATTTCTAGCAAAAGAAACAGCAATAAAATGTGAATAGAGAAAAAACTCAAAACAAATAGCTGATGTCATCAGGAGAACAGGTGTTTGATTGTTTTCTCTAAAGGTTAGAACAATCTAGATTGAAAAAATCTGCTCGTTATTATTTTGCTTTGGAAGTTTTTGTGAGCCATTGCTTACGGTAACGACAAAATCATATAAATATTAGGCGTTTTTTTGATGGTGAGCTGTGCCATCAATATAAGTCTTTCAGGTTAAAATGCCTAACAGTGCAAATAGATTTTACCAGATACATGATTATAGGCAGATATCTTTTTCTAAACGTATTAATGAAGTTCTGTTTCACAAGAGAAGTTATTGTAAGAATTGTTTTTTAAGCTCTTTAAAAAATTGGTTGTTTAAATTTTGTTGTTTAGAAAATTACTATTGCTTTTAGAAGCGAAGATAAAGTTCTTTATGTATTTTTTCTCAAAGAGGATTGGCGTTGGTAGAAAATAGTGGATAACAAAGTTACATGAGGCATTGTATCATTGTTTTTACAAAAACTTTAATAAACAGCAGCAAGGTATTACAATAAAATCTCATAGAAGAGTAAATTAAAGAGAACAATGAACGTGTGACAGTTTTACGATTCTTATTGTTATTGTTCTCACAAGAGGAAGGATCAAACTTATTTTTTTAATATTGATACAAGAGTAATTTTTATTACAAGTGGAGGCGGACAAAATGCACTCCGCAACTGTATTTCGGTGCAAAATTATTCAATATTACCATAAAAGGCGCTCAAGAACACTACGACTAGCAAAAACAATCATCGGAAAATGGCTTTTTACACGAGAAATCTTCCAATAGCTCTGAAACACACACAACAACAATTCTCTCTATCCTTGAGGCAACAGGCAATGTTGATATGGATGTACAATGAGATGCTACGATTATTGCTTCTCATCTGATTTCCGATCAAGATATCAATGTAATGGGAGAAAGTATGACGATTGTTGGCATGACAGACCATCATAGCAGCCATTCACAGACGCGTGAAACAGGTTTTGATGGGAATAGATTTGACTTTGTAAGCAGAATTATTAGCGGTAATGGCTATACCTACGAGACGATACCTGCTGGCAGTAACGTTTGGATAGAATGGTAGAGAGTGGCTACAAATCCCATAAATCCCCATACTTGCCTTGGAGATGCGAGCCAAGCATGTCGGTATGTTCATGGCTCATTCAATCGAGTACAAGTCCCTTTAAGGAGGAAAAAATGAAACAAAGCTTAAAATTATTGAGTTGCATAGCTTTATTAGTTATAATGGGATGCCAGTTTAATAAACCTCCTGAAGAATACTTCACGGTGTGGGAGAAATCAGGAGCAGATCGGTTTGAGGTAAAAAAGCACTTTTAGAATGTGGAATGCCAGCTCCTTATGATGTGTTTCCGGAAAACAGAAATTTAAGCAACAATGCATGGGCAACCATAGAAGCTTGTATGATTCAAGCTGGTTTCCATGATAAATATGATAGGGGGGGCTGGTGTGGAAATCATAAAGCCGAAAACTTGCCGATTTGTCGTCCAGGCGCTGTCATCCCGAGGCGCAGTGTCAAGAAGCGCTTAAACAGCCCTTTTTGTAAAAAGCATCCAGAACAATATGAATGCTATCCTTAAATCTTGCAGCTAGTGATAAGCAACAATCCGCTATCCTTGCCTTCGCTTGGAATGGTGGGATTGTTCCCTCTCTTTCATTATTTAACGGATGAAGAAAAGCAGCATTTGCAAGAAGGTTCTGATGGCAAGGTGCATGTATCCTTTAATGGCATCTTTACTCCACCAGAGGAAGCCGCTGTTTATACAGAGCAACATGCGAAGGATAAAAATAATCCGCTTTATTTTGTTGTGTTCCCAGAAGCTGATTCTGCTATCTCAGAACTTTTGGTCGCGGGTTATCAGAAGTTTATGGAAAATAACTTTTGGGGTTTGACCAATTCCACACAAGAAGCAAAAGATTTGGTGTATAGCCATGGTATTACAGGGTTGGAACTTTATGGACATAGCCGCGGGACAATGACATTGGGGAATATGCTGAATTCTTTCAAACAAGAAGGTGTTCGCGGGATAGCCGATAACACGAATATCAATTTCTATGGACCAGCCTCTAATGTTTTAGTTGCATACGGTCTGTTAGGTTATGTGAGTGATGGCAAACAAACCATTATTGGTTTTGATGGGAATAGATTTGACTTTGTAAGCAGAATTATTGGCGGTAATGGCTATACCTACGGGACACTCCCTGCTGGTAGTAACGTTTGGAAAGAATGGTGGAGAGTGATCATGAATCCCATAAGCTTCCATACTTGTCTTGGAGATGTGGGTTATAAATGCCAAAAGTTTTATGACACATCTCATTTAGAACAAAAGCCTTGAATTAAATCATGGAGTAAAAATGAAACAAACTCTAAAATTATTAAGCGCGATAACTCTATTGAGTATAGCTGGGTGCCAGTTTAATAAAACTCCTCCAGGAGAGATAGCTACGCGGGAGAAACCTGGAGCAGATTTTACTGAGGTAGCAAAAGCATTATTAGAATGTGGTATGCCAACGCCTTATGATGTTGATCCAGAAAGCAGAAAGCTCAGCTACAATGCAATAGCAACCATAGAAGCTTGTATGCTCCAATCAGGTTTCCGTGATAAAGTGGGGGGACTTGGTGCGAGAATCATAGAGCCGAAAACTTGCCCATTTGTCGTCCGGGTGCTGTCATCCCGAGGCACAGTGTTAAGAAGCGCGTGAACAGCCCTTTTTGTAAAAAATATAAAAATGCACCTGAATGCAAACCTTAAGTCTTGCTGTTTGTGACGATCACAATCCCTACCTTCATGTTTCTCATACCCGTACGCGGGGGGCTTAATTCAGCATGTCAATGCTATTTATTTATGGGTACCACAACTGTTGGCGCAATAATATAAAATATCTATTTTGGTTGTAATCAAAATATTGATAATAATTATAAGCATATCGTTGATAGATATATGATTTTAGTAATAATTTTACCGTATTTTTGATATAATAATTATGGCATAATCTTCGGAAAGATAAAATAATATAGGTTGATAATGTTCATCATTGTTTTGGAAATAAAAAACAGCATGTAAAATAATTTATAGATTGTTTCGTAATATCAAAATTACTCAAGGATAGGAAAATGAAGCAGATTTTAAAATTATTAAGCGGGATAACCTTATTTGTTATGGCTGGATGCTACCCTGAGCAGCCTTCTCGAACAGCTGTAGATGCATGGGAAAAATCCGGTACTGATCAGCTTGAGATCAAAAAAGCTTTGTTAGAATGTGGAATACAGCATCTTGATGGTCGTCTTGATACAGAAACAAGTACGGATGAGAAATTCAATGCTGAGGAGTCTGTGAATGCATGTATGATCCAAGCAGGTTTCCAAGATAAATTGGGAAGAATGAAGTGGTGTGAGAAATATAAAAATCTTCCAATTTGTCAGCCTGATGCAGTTATTCCTCAGCGAAGTGTAGAGAGGCGTTTGAATAGTCCTCATTGTCAAGAGCATAAAGAACAACCTGAATGTCAACCTTAAGTATTGAGGCTGCTGTAATCAAAAATCCTTACATTCTTGTTTTTCCATGGGGGGGGGGATTGTTTCTTCAATATCTATATGCTAACAAAAGTCATCTTGCGTGTGAGTAAATATTAGAAGACTTATCAGTCTTTCTATCGTAAATATTGACGGAGGGGGAAATGAAAAAAACATTGAAATTATTGAGTGCTATAATTTTATTAAGCTCTGCTGGGTGTATTAGCAAACCTCCCCCATCGACGTTAGAATTATGGGAAAAGTCTGGTGTCAGTAAGTCTATGGTCCAACAAGCACTGTCAAAATGTGGTTGGAAACCAATCTACGCTTCTTCTAAAAATATGGATTCGCGTGCAAGTGATTTTGCAGCAGTTTATGAGTGCATGACTAAAGCAGGTTATCGGTACAAATTACAAGATTCAAAGGGAATCTATTTTTCATCAACGCCGCGAAGTGATTCATTTTTAGTCAATTTAATGGTAGCAGGGTATCAGCAGGTTATGGACAATGATACTTTTGGTGTAACCAATTCGACAAAACAAGAGCGAGATTTGATGTTACGTTTTGAAAATGATAAAAAGCGCCAGAAAATAAAAAAAGCTTTGTACAAGTGATCATCAACAGTAGAACGTTGATTTTTAAAGCAATAATTAAATAAAAATATTAAACGGGAGAAGAGAGAAATATAGCTCTTTTGTCTCCAATGTAGTTATATTCATCAGCTACGAGATTGGCAATAGTGTTGTGGTCAGATGATGCTAGCGGAGGATAGTGGGTTGTTGTTTAGAGAAATTTATTCAATATAAAGAATGGCAAATAATAGCTTTGCTAAAATATCTGCTTTAACGATAATAAACAGATAGCTTTCATAGAGCTAATTTTGATGAAATTTTATTTTGGTGTTTTTTAAGTTCAGAATGGTGAGTGTTTTACTGTATTTTAGATTTTATCAAAAGATCTAAAATATTACATTTATTAATTCAAATCATTGATGATAGGGTATTAGGAGAAGTTTTTTATTTATTCAAATTTCTTTGTTAGATATTTAACATTTTTAATATAGAAATTGTGTACATTAGCTTATACATTAGTGTGCAATTTCTTGTTTTTTTGTTGTGGTTGAAGAGATGATGCGGTTATAGATTTCGTATATTGTATCTTTTTGTGCTGTGTTTTATTAAAACGTTTTAATCGTTTAATCTTAAAAGTTATTCTCATGTTGTTGTATTTTTATTTTTTTGTGGTGAGATAAATTGAATATTATATCTCTTCAAAATTCGCATTTTTTCACGTTTTTTTAAGATTGGTTTTTGGGCCTTTTGTAATTACAGTTTTCAGCGGTTTTTGAGATGCCTTCTTTAAAGGGATTGTCCTCCTAAATGGTATTTTTAAACTTTTTGTTCTTTCTTTACATAAAACACAAAACATATTATTGAATGCTATGATTTTATCATAAAAAAATAAAATAATTTTGTTTGTTTTGTTCTTATTGTGTTTAATTTGTGGTTTATTTTTTTTCCAGCATTTTTTGTTTTTGTTGAAAAAAGAAAGTTTTGAGAAACAATGATAGTCAAGGTATCTAACAATCACTTGTATTCGTGCTTTTTTACAGCAGCTATTTTTTCTTTTTTGTTAAATATAAATATTGAGGCACATTCTCATTCATATACATCACTGTCATGTGATGAAAACAAATTACCTTACGGATGCAGTGATGGTTCAAAGCATACAATTAGTGATAAAGTATATAAATTCACGGCGCCTGTTAAAGAAAAGAATGGGGAGGGTCGTTCTCTCATGTTACCTGCTGCTATAGTAGTGCAGGAGCCAAATACAGTTATTCAGGCAACGCGTGTAGAGGTTGAAGCTACTGCGGGTATAGAAGATATTTATGGTGTTTTTGTATCACGAGGGGGAAAAATTGTTTTGAGCGATTCAGCTTTTAAAAATGTATCAATAGGTCTTAAAGCTGATAGTGGAATGATTGAGGTTAATCGTGGAACAATTGAGGCTTCTCAGATTGCTGCTTATGCAGAGAAGCGAGGAGCATCTGTTACGTTAACGAATACAAAAATTAAAGTGGAAGGTTTGGGTATCGGTCAAGAGAGTGCTCTTTTCGTTAGTGCTGATGCGGGTATTCAGATGAAAAGTGGATTTATTGATGTGAATGATGCTGCTGCGCTTTATGTGGGGAGAGGGGGGAGTGCGACTTTAGATGGTGTTACCATTGCTTCAAAATATCAAAAAACAGAAGACAAAGAAAATACAAATGAAAAAAGTACACATACAGTTTTCAATGTAAAACATCAGGGTTCTGTTTATGTAAAAAATACGAATATTATTTCTACGGATGTTCATGTTTTAACAGTTGGACAAGATTCTAACACGCCATCCAATAACGGCAGGGAAGGAAATATTTTAATTTCGCGGGTTAATATTGAAGATTCAACAATTAAAGCAATAGGTAACAAACATGGTATGTATTTTGAGAGGGATGGGGAAAATGATGCGTATGAACAGGGGCTTGTCTTTTTGAAAAGGACGATTTTTGAGGTTCCAGATGGGACAGCTGTTCATAGTAATAACAGTCGTAGTTATATTGGAGTAACAGAAGGTACAAAAATTTTTGGTGACTTATTATTAACAGTTGAAAAGGGGGGGAGTGTAGCGATTTTGGCTAATTCTTCTTCATTGATAGGAGGGACTCGTGTTGCCGATGATTCTATTGCTGAGCTTTATTTAACAGGGGGATCAAAATGGTTTTTGACAAAAAGAAGAGAGATCGATTTGCAAGTTGCAAACCGTACAAGTTCGTCTATTTCATTTGTGAAAGTTTCTGATAGTTTTATTGCTTTTGAGACTCCAATGTTTCAGGAGTATCAGACACTTCATATTGGGAAGGGAGAAAAAGAAGTTTATAGTGCGCAAGATAGGGCAGATATTTATCTCAATACGCATCTCAGTAGTGATGGTTTGCTCGATAATAAAAAAACTGATCGGCTTTTAATACATGGTGATGTTTCTGGAAAAACAACAGTTTATGTGCAATTTGTTGCAGGAAATCAGGGTGAGATAGCAACCGGTGAAAATGCTCATAGTATTTCACTTATTCAGGTTTCTGGAAAAGCGGCAGAGGATTCTTTTCAGTTAAATCGTGCTTATATCGCATTAGAGGGTTTGCCTTACCAATATTATCTTCATGCTTATGGTCCAGCTTCTGCTCTTGGAAATGCACAAACTTCTCAAAGATTGGTTGAAGGAGATGGAGATTTTTGGGATTTTCGCCTTGAAAGTAAATATATTCAGCCTGCTTTAGAGGTGTCTGCTATTCCCCCTTCCGAGTTAAAGGTCAGAGAGGTTGTTCCACAAGTTCCAACTTATCTTTTGTTACCAAATGCTTTATTTCATGTTGGGCTCATGGATATTGGTCATCAACAAAAGCAGTTGCAAGCTACGCGGTCTATTCCTCGTAAATTATTAAAAGTTGAAGGGAACTTTGCTTTATCTGTTCACGGTTATGGTGGGAGTTATCGTTATGTCTCAGATCTTTCTATACTTAAATATGGGTACGATGGTCATGTTGATTATAACGCTATAAAAACAGATATTTTGCTCAAAACAATAGAGAGCGCATATAGTACGACATCTTTTGGGATTATGGGAACCTATGGAAAGCTTTCTTTACAACCTCGTAACGTGGAACGAAGCCAAAAGAGTACGTTTAATAAATGGTCATTTACGTCATACGGTAGTGTGGAACACAAAACTGGTTTTTATATAGATGGTCTTTTATCTTATGGTTTGTTTAAAGGGGATGTGCGTAGCCATGTTTGGGGTAAGACGGCGACATTAAAAGCAAATCCTTTGAACGTTTCGTTTTCTGCTGGTAAAACGTTTATGACAGGATATAAAGATCTTATTTTTGATCCGCAACTTCAGCTTATTTATCAACATCTTCAATTTGATAAGTTTCGTGATATTGATGGATTTGATGTTGATATGAAAAAAATGAGTCAATGGTTTGTACGTGTTGGTGGGCGTTTAAGTAAAACATTTACAGCCTCTGATAAGGATCGTATCACTTCTTTTTATGGCAATATTCATCTTGCTCATTGTTTTGGTAAAGAACAATTTGTTCATTTTAAAGATGTTTTTCAGTTGAGTGCTTTCGGTTCTTCCTTAGAAACAGGTTTGGGTATCAATGCGCAGTTTTCTTCTAAAGTTACACTTTACAGTGATCTTAGCTATCAGCATAGGTTAACCAAGGCTGGTTTTTCTGGAGTTCATTTTTCTGGTGGTTTGGGCTATCATTTTTAATAAATCTTTTAAAAAAATAATAAATGTTATTTTCAAAGTCTTGTTCTACTATCGGAATTAAAACCATTGTTTGTGCAGAATTTTAGTTGCTTCTTTTAATAATGATATCATGTGTTTTAATAAATATGAAAATATCGTGTTGATTTATTTTTATCTACTATAGCATTTTTCAAATGCTTTAAAAAATTTGTTCATCTGATAAACAGATTTAAAATGAGAAAATCCTACGATATCGGCGTTCTCATTCAATATGAATAACGATAAATTATCATTATAAATCAGTATTTTGCCATATGATGCTTAAGGTATCATCGAGCCATTTATGGTAATTGCGTGCTTCTTCGTTTGAGTTATGAACAGAGAAAATAAAACCAGGATATCCACCAAATGCTGGTGGAGGTGGTGAAATGTGATTGGTTTCAAAAAAAATGATAGTTCTGGCGGTTTGAGGATGCTGTGCAACCTTATCTAGACCTGAAAATCCAGAAAACCGTCCATACCCATGAAGAGGAATAATATAATTTGCCGCCACTTTTTCAGTTGGGAGTATATCGGGAAGGTCTGGGGTTTGTTCAGCTAAAGCGGCATTCATACATAGTTTTGCAAATGAAATTCCTGTACCTTGCTCAACAATAAAATGGGAAACACCTGATCCACCTATACGAGCGCCTATCTCAATGATATAAGGTAAATTATTAGTATCTAGGCGTAGCTCTACATGGGCAGCTCCCATATTTATACCAAGAGCTTTAACTCCAGAGCATGCAGCCTCACATAAAGCAATAATTAAAGGATCATCTATATCACAGCGTTGACGATAAATTGTTTCTTCAAACCATGGTCCCTCAGGCTGTCCCTTGTCTCCAACGGATAGAACGTGTACACCTGCTGTATCAACAAAGCATTCTACGACAAACTCTTTTCCTGACAAATACTGTTCTACGACTAAACCTACAGGTTTATTTTTATCATTAAAACGTGCCATGTCTTTATGCTGAACATTCCATACGGCTTTAATGAGATCAGGAAGTTCGGTGGAATTTTTAGCTAACATGACGCCTGCACTTGCCCATCCAGAGACGGGTTTAATAACGAGTGGACAGTCTAAGGCATGTACTTGTGATAGGTCTTCTGGATTATCTATATAAAAGAATCCTGGTGTTCTTAAGCCTGCTTTAGCAAAAGCTTGACGCATGAGATATTTATTTCTGGTTAATGCTGCTACTTCTGGTTCAATACTTGGAGTATTGATTTTTTTTGCAGCCAAAGCTGTCCATAGAATGGCTTCTTCGCGAAGGGTCATAACCCCAGCAATATTGCGTTCTTTTGCTCCTGTTGCAAAAGTGTCTAGAGCTAGCTCTGGGTTATCAAAAACAGGAAGTTGCCAAGTTGAAGTGACTGCTGCGGGGTGTTGAGTGGGAGCGCTTTCAGCGGTATCATAGATCATTACTAATTCGATATTAGCTGCTTGTGCTGCTTCAAATATAAATGGTAATTTTGCATTGCGCTGGCAAACTAACGCGAGTTTTTTCATTTTGTTTCCTTATTAAATTTGGAGTTTTGAGAATGGCGTTTATGTTGCCATGTAGATACCTTTGATGCATCTATAAATAAGAGTGTCATCCCTATAACAACTACAATCATAGCAATTATTTTGATAATGTTGAGAGAAGGGCTCGAGTCGATTATCCATTCACATGCAACCACTGCAAAAGGGGATAATACGCCGATAGTGTTGGCGTATAATACGCCTCCTTCGGCTAAAACTTTTTAGTATAATACGTAAACTGGTGCCGAGCAAACAGTTCCTAAAATCAATATTTTAAATATATCTTCTAACTTAAGATATAAGAGTGGGGCAGGATCAAAAATAAATAATGGCATAAATGATGCTGCAGAAATTGTCGTGATCCAAGCCAGTGAGGTGAGCAAAGGTAAATTTTTAAGATAACGTTTAGACAATAAGCCATAAGCAGAGTAAGAAAGGGCTGCTGTTAAAGCAAGAGCTATTCCTATTAGGCTGTATCCACCTTCTCCATTGTTTATATTGAATGCCACAGCTGCTACACTGACAATTATCACTCCACTAAGCTTCAGCCATGAGAATTTAAGGACATTTGTCAATGCACCTAATATATAAGTAATTCCTGGAATAGTAGCGAGCACCATGGTTAAATCACTGGCTTTGAGTGATTTTAATGCACCAAAGCTGCATACAAAATACAGCGAGAATCCTAATACTGATAGAATTAAAAAAGAAGGTATCATGGAAAGCAATGGTAGGGATCTGAAAACAGCTTTCTCACGAAATACTGCAATCAGCCATAAGGTGGCAGCGGTGGCAAACAACCTAAGTCCAACCGCATGCATGACGGGTATATTGCTAACCAAATTCTTAGATAATAACCAACTTATGGAAAACAATGCTAGAATGGCAAAAGTAAATAATAGTAATCGTCCTTTTATAAAACTCAATGATTTAATCCTCTAATCACTCGCTGTGCATAAGATGATGTTGAAAAATTAAATCGTGACTTTGAGGTCTGTGGTTTTCCAAGATTATTTTGGATATAATCTTTAGCTCCTGCCAAATAAGCGTCATCATCTAATGCTTCAAGTGCTTCTATATCTGCTATCATCAATATTATTACTTTTTCAAGACACTCCAAATCAAATTGAAGATAACCTTGATTTGTTTCAATCAATGCTTTGTTCCGCATCAATATTTCAAAAAGCAAGATCCCTGTACCAGCATCGAATGTCATATGCTGATCAGAATCTTTTGGATAACGGAATATGCGTTCTAATAGGACAAATTCAGTTATTTCTTTCCAAAATTTTGGATGATTTTGTAGCATAATACGCACTGTAATTAAATCAACTTTAGTTTCTTCTAGAAGACCAGTGAACCAATTTAATTTTATATATAGATTTTTATCCAATGGCCGCGGTCCAGTATGATGTGCATAGTCATGATAATAGCCCCACAAACAGCGAGCATCGTAAATGTCTTCTTTAGATAAGTTTCGACTATGCAATTGACCGAATAGGAATTTACTATCACGGCCGAGTAAACGTTCAGCTTCCACAATTGTTTGCTTATTGTAAATATCAAAGAATTTACTGAAAAAAACAAAGCAAATGCTTGCTTAACAATTTTTTGAGCAGTTGCTACAGATTCTGGGAATAGAACAATGCAATTGCCTTCTAAAAAACCTCTTGATGCTATTCCCATTTTTATACATTGAAAAGGTGACAGATAATTATTTGTATATTTTGAGGCGTCAGCAAGATAGGCCGTTTCATGACGATATCCTGTAACTAATTCCAGCCGGAATCCTTCTGGATCAGGTCCATTTGTTGCACGCATTGGAGCCAAGAAAAACAAGGGAGCATCTGGTAATGGGGCTTTGAAAGCAGCCAAAGTGTTATCAAATTGAGGAGGGGTCGTTAAACCGCTGATCATCCACTGATGAAGATCATCAGAAATGGTCGCTAAAAGTTTTGGAGATAATCCGTCAAGAATATTAGCATGGTGGTTCAGCAGAGTGATCAATTCATTGATCATATTATTATCTGCTGAAGTTGGTTCTTTAATGCTCCCATCTCGTTCTTGGCGCATACGGAATTTGTCAACTAAGTTAACAATGGAAAGAAGCGCTTCAGATTTTTTCATGATTAGTTGACTTTAGTGAGTGGAGCAAAAAGGCCATTGGCACTTGTCCAAAATTTTCGACAATACTCAGCCTATAGCGATTTGCCGCAACCGATGTTGTGATACAAGCATCGGCTTTTTCAGCCTTACAAAGAAACGGCTGCATCAGCATTGCTGTTGGCAAATACTTTGTCATATTGATGAGCTACCAGAGATTGCGGGGCAGGATGAGTCGCTACGGTTTTAATTTCATCAATGTTATTGCGTTTAGCTAAAACCATAGAGTGAGTAGGCATGATAAAGCTGTCAAATAATTGCATATCACCTAAACGGGTAAATATGAGTGTATGCAAATCAGGGTAAGCAGCACAGCTTAAGAGATATCCATCCTTTTTCTGAGCAAATTCATTAAATGCTTCTTCAAGAGTTGCGTATAAGATAATACGGGATCTCGAGTCAGTGAACAAAACACTTCTATTGTGATTGTCAAGCCACCACTGTGCTGCTGCTGCACAGTTAGTATCTGCAGGGCCAAGTGTATAGATAAAAGTATTATTTTCAGATTGCATGATCTCTATTCTTTATAATTATATGACTAAATTTAAACTATTGTAATATGTAGAGTATATCAAGCACAATGCGTTAAGTAATTTAGTGCTTTATAAAATAATGTATATATGAAAGAAAATTTACAATTATAATTTTGTCTGTTCATTATTCTATCATGCCGTAAAACATTGTCTTTTAGGGGAGTAATTGAGCAGAAAAATTCTATGCAGGGTATTTATTGGATATGTTAGAGAATTATTGGAATGGTTAAGCGAAGGTGAATGACACGTAAACCGTACTGCTCTATCATTTTTTGGATGAGCAGCGTTTTTGAATCTGTTCATATTGATAATACTATTATAGGTGAATAATAAGCAAATTGGTAAGGCGTGAACATCTTTGCCATAAAACTCAATATATTTAACGTCTTAATTAAGATAATACTTTTAAAAATTGTTTTACTATTATGATTGTATTAAATATATAAAAGGCAATCATCATTGTCTTGTTTGTAAAAGAAACATGAAATATAACTCTTAAGTTAGATTGAGATTGGCAAGATTTTTTTCTTCTTTGGAATCGTTAAGAAGGTCAGATTAAACCTTATTGAAGCTACAGAACCTAAAGAAACAGTCGCTTTCTTGAAAAAATCAGAGGTAAACAAATATGCGTGAGATTTTGGATCATTTTGATATGCCATTGAATAAAAAGAGTTCTGTTCAAAAGATTCAAAATCTTTCATTCCAATCACACCCAAAACGGTTTTATAAGCAAGTGAAGATCGCTTGTGAGGAGGGCGGCTTTACGATTTTGTTGGATGAACGTCCTGTAAAAACGCCCGCAAGGCGTCATTTTCATGTGCCAACAGAAGTGTTTGCTGAATACGTTGCTCAGGAATTTGAGAACCAAAAGCACGTTGTTGATCCTGCAAAAATGCCGATGACGCGTTTGGTTAATACTGTTATTGATGGTATCGCTGATGATATGCAGGCGGTTTTTGAAGATTTATTGCGTTTCGTTGCATGTGATATGATCTTTTATCGTGCACAGACACCTAAAGAGTTGGTGCAAAAACAATCTGAACAATGGGATCCTTTATTAGATTGGGCAGAAAAAAAACTGGGTGCGCGGTTTTATTTGACAGAAGGGCTGATGCATGTGGAACAATCACCAGAAGCACTTCAAGCTGTGAGTCATTATTTACGTAGAGTTGAGTCTGCTTATATACTTGCGGCACTTCATATGATGACAACATTAACGGGATCTGCTCTCATTGCTCTTGCTGTTGCTGCGGGAAACATTGATGCTGATCATGCTTGGTCTATTGCCCATTTAGATGAAGATTGGATGATGGAGCAATGGGGAACGGATAAAGACACAATAGCACGCCGTGCTCATAAAAAAGTTGAATTTAATGCTGCTGCTACAATTGTTACAACTTGTTTATAGGGGAAAATCTTTTATTTACGTGCATTCTTTTCGCTCAGAGTATTTTTGTGACTTTTTGAGGATTGGTTTTTACTTTATCAAGTCCAGGAAATAGTTCATTGGTTATGGTTAAGAGCGCTTCGTCATTGCCACGGATAAAATACCATTGGTTATCGTGAAGTAGGGCAATAATTTCAGTTTGAATAGAGCATTTTTTTCCAGCATTTGTTGTGGTTACAAGCTCCACGGGTATAACAAAATAAGGGGTACCATTATCAAGGGTACCTTCACGTTTTTGTTTTTGATCAATGTTGATCGTTTCAATCTTGTAACTTTCTGCCAACCGTTCTATTTGGCTTTTCATGATTTGTAGAAATTGTGATTGATTAAGATTTTTTTTGGCGGTTAAGCGGTTGATGACTTGGGGAGGAATAGCATTTAAGATGGCATTTGCATCGGCATTTTTAAGTGCTTTACTATAAGCAGATGTTGCTTTCTCAAGAGTTGTAAGTTTTTGGTTGGTTATTGTATGTGCTTTAGTTGTTGATGTGATAAAGACAATGCATAAAAGAACGGGAACGAGAAAACAAATTCGCGGCATTAGAAACCTTTGTTAATTCATTTGAAGAGATTCAACACATTATAAAGGAAAAGCGGACGAGCAAAAAGCCTCTTGCGCTTTTGCATGAGAAGAATATCCACAAAAATGGAGGCAAAAGCCTCCATTTTTAAAATCAAAAGAATGCGTATTGATTGTTTAAACAGAATAGTACATATCAAATTCAACAGGATGGGGTGTTGTTTCGTAACGCAAGACTTCTTGCATCTTTACTTGAATGAAGGAATTAATCTGATCATCATCAAAAACGTCGCCAGCTTTAAGAAAGCCACGATCTTTGTCAAGTGCTTCAAGCGCTTCACGCAGGCTTCCTGAAACAGTAGGGATTTCTTTAAGTTCCTTTAAGGGAAGATCATAAAGATCTTTATCCATAGCATGTCCGGGATGAATTTTGTTTTTGATACCGTCAAGACCAGCCATTAAAAGGGCTGCAAATGCCAAATAGGGATTTGCTGTTGGGTCTGGAAAACGAACTTCTACGCGTTTTGAATTTGGTGAGGAGCTCATAGGAATACGGCAAGATGCAGAACGATTACGTGCTGAATAGGCAAGAAGAACAGGAGCTTCATAACCAGGAACCAAACGTTTATAGGAGTTTGTGGATGGGTTGGTAAAAGCATTTATTGCTTTTGCGTGCTTAATAACACCACCGATAAAAAACAGACAGGTTTCTGATAGTCCGGCATATTCATTTCCTGCAAAAATGGGTTTACCATCTTTCCAAATGGAAATGTGGACATGCATTCCAGAGCCGTTATCACCAAAAACTGGTTTTGGCATGAAGGTTGCTGTTTTCCCATAGCTGTTTGCTATTTGATGTACAACATATTTAAAAATTTGCATCTTGTCAGCCTCGCGAACAAGTGTATCAAAACGAATACCCAATTCATGTTGTCCTGCTGCTACTTCGTGATGGTGTTTTTCGACCTGTACGCCCATATCCTTGAGTGCTGTGAGCATTTCAGAACGCATATCTTGGCAGGAGTCAATCGGCGGAACAGGAAGGTAGCCTCCCTTTATTCGTGGGCGATGCCCTAGATTTCCTGTTTCATATTCCGTATCATCATTAGAGGGAAGTTCACTTGAATCGAGTTTAAACCCTGTGTTGTAAGGGTCCGTTTTATAGCGTACATCATCAAAGATAAAAAACTCAGCTTCTGGACCCACATTGATTGTATCTCCAATGTTTAAAGATTTCATATAAACCTCAGCCCTTTTGGCGATAGAACGAGGATCTCTACGATAAAACTCACCAGAGACAGGATCAAGTACATCACAAAATATGACCAAAGTAGATTGAGCAAAAAAAGGATCAATATGTGCTGTTGCTGGATCTGGCATTAAAATCATGTCAGATTCATTAATTGTTTTCCAACCAGCAATTGAAGAACCATCAAACATGACACCATCACTAAAAGTATCCTCGCTGATCTCTGCGATATCCATTGTAATATGATGCAATTTTCCTCGTGGATCAGTGAAACGTAAATCAACAAAACGGATTTCGTTGTCTGTAATCTGTTTGATAATATCTGATGCGGTTGTCATATTCAATTTCCTTAATATGGCGTTGAGGTGGATAAAAAAGTGAATTTTCTCGTTATTTATTAAAGGGCATCGATACCGGTTTCGTCCGTGCCTATACGAATTGCATCATCAATGGAAAAGACAAATATCTTTCCATCCCCTATATGTTTGGTTTGAGCTGCTTTACGTATTGCATCAACAGTTTGTTCCAGTTTTTCATCGGACACAACAATTTCAATCTTTACTTTAGGTAGAAAGTCAACAACATATTTCGTACCACGATAAAGTTCTGTATGTTCCCTTTGACGACCAAAACCTTTCGCTTCTGTTACTGTAATACCATGTAACCCAATTTTTTGAAGCGCTTCTTTCACTTCATCAAGTTTGAAAGGTTTTATAATGGCTTCAATTTTTTTCATGCTGAAATTATCTCCAACGTTATTTTGTCTTTTTAGACTGCATCACATTATATTGACAACTGTAAGATGTCCAACAGATACTTTGTGCACAAAAAGTCGAAAATAATGACACTCTATGCTTTGTTAGGAGAGTTTCTTTTGTAGAATACAGCCAAATACTGTTTTTTGGGAAAAAAACTTACAATTCTTATACAGAATTCAAATAATATAATAAAAGAGTTTTGTTTCTTTTTTATTAGATAATATCTTGACTTATAAGGATAATTAGACGCTCTCCACATTGAATGAGAAACTCTAATAGCGTAAGATTTTCTCATTTTAGATCTTTTTATCGTCAATCAATCAAAACGATACTTTTATATATCATAAATAGTTATGAGTGTGTGGATAACAACATTTGAAAAAAGAAATAAAATGCTTTTTATGAAAGCTTTCGATAATTAAAGGCTTTACAATATTAGGGAGTAGGGAAGAAAAATATTGGAAAAAAGTGTGATGATGCCGATTCATAAATGTAAAGATGGTGGTGTACAATAATGAGTTTATCATTATAGCATTCATAGGAGCCGTTGTGAAATGGGCTTGAGAGCATTGAGAAATGTTTCTTTAAAACAGATGTGGGAATTGGCAACGCAAATATATTCCGTTTGGGGCGTTTTGTTCCTTCGTGAGGAATGTGATCTTCATTAAGGAACGCGATAAATAAAAGTGTGAAGCAATGGCAATCTTCATTATAAGATATTGCTGTGGATGCCTTGGAAAATCATAAAGATAAATTAAAAGGAAATGGAAATATAGAAATTTATTTATACCCTTAAAACTTCATATTCTTCCCAGTTTAGGTTGTCTGGTCGTTTCAGGTATAAACAAAACAGAGAATAAATACGCAATTATGTGCGCGTTCCTATTTGGCAATACGACAACTGAAACAGCTTATAAAGCGCTAAATTGTTTTTAGTCTTTGCTTCAAACGTGTTGCACCACTGAAATTAGGTGTTGGTTTACAGGTAATAATAAAAGTACAGGCTTTGTTAGTATGCTGTATTTTACAATAGAAAGCGTTTCTAAGAATTGGAATTATAGAGAGATGGGCGCAGTAAAACATGTTTTAGAAATTTTCCCGTATAGGAGGCGGGAACCTTAATGATGTCTTCAGGGCGTCCAATTGCAACAATTTCACCACCGCGATCTCCACCTTCTGGTCCTAAATCAATAATCCAGTCGGCTGTCTTTATAACATCAAGGTTATGTTCAATGACTATAACTGTGTTGCCTTGCTCGACTAGTTCGTGAAGCACTTCAAGAAGTTTGGAAATATCATGAAAATGTAAACCTGTTGTCGGTTCATCCAAAATATAGAGTGTACGTCCCGTTGTTTTACGAGAAAGTTCTTTCGCAAGTTTTACACGTTGTGCTTCCCCACCAGAAAGTGTGGTTGCTTGCTGTCCTACTTTTATGTAACCCAATCCTACTTTAATGAGAGTTTCCATTTTATTATGAATAGCGGGAATAGCTTGGAAAAATTCCTCTGCCTTTTCAATTGTCATATCCAAAATATCGGCTATAGACTGTCCTTTGAATTTTATTTCTAGTGTTTCTCGGTTATAGCGTTTTCCTTTACAGACATCGCAAGTAACATAGACATCAGGTAAAAAGTGCATTTCAATTTTGATGACTCCATCACCTTGACATGCTTCGCAACGTCCTCCTTTAACATTAAATGAAAAACGCCCAGCTTTGTAACCGCGGGCTTTTGATTCTGGAAGATCGGCAAACCACTCACGAATCGGTGTAAAAGCGCCTGTATAGGTTGCGGGATTAGAGCGTGGGGTGCGTCCAATAGGGGACTGGTTGATATCGATGACTTTATCAAGAAATTCTAATCCTTCAATTTTGTCATAGCTGGCAGGAGTATGATGAGAGCCCATGATATGATGTGATGCTGCTTTGAAAAGCGTTTCAATAAGAAATGTTGATTTTCCTCCTCCAGAAACACCAGTTATGCATGTGAAGGTTCCAAGAGGAATATTCGCATTGATATTTTTGAGGTTATTGCCTTTGGCGCCGATGATTTTAAGTATTTTCGTTTTTGATATTTTGCGTCGCTCTGTCGGCATTTTAACAGCCATTTTTCCTGAAAGGTATTGGCCTGTGAGAGAGGCTGAATTTTCTATAATTTCCTGCGGTGTCCCTTGCGCTATGATTTCTCCACCATGAACGCCCGCGGCAGGCCCCATATCGACAACATGATCCGCTGTGAGAATAGCATCTTCATCATGTTCAACAACAATAACTGTATTGCCAAGATTGCGCAAATGGCGCAGCATTTCCAACAGGCGTTCGTTATCGCGTTGGTGTAAACCGATAGATGGTTCATCTAAAATATAAAGAACGCCTGTAAGACCAGAACCAATTTGGGATGCCAACCGAATGCGTTGGCTTTCTCCACCTGAAAGCGTTCCTGAATTTCGAGACAAGGTAAGATATTCCAATCCTACATGATTTAAAAAAGCCAAACGTTCACGAATTTCTTTTAAAATACGTACGGCGATATTACGTTGTTTTTCTGTGAGATATTGATGAACATTGGCAAACCAATCATCTGCTTTTAGAATAGAAAGATCTGATATTTGCCCAATATGCATTCCGTTGATTTTTACAGCAAGTGCCTCTGGTTTTAAACGATAACCGTGACAAGCTGGGCAGGGCGAAGAAGACATATAACGTTCGATTTCTTCTCGAGACCAAGCAGAATCAGTTTCTTTCCAGCGTCTCTCCATATTAGGGATGATTCCTTCAAAAGGTTGGGTCGTTTTATGCGAACCAGAATTATTTTTATAGATAAAAGAAATTTCATCTCTTTTTGTACCGTAGAGAATAGCCTGTTGTGCTTCATTAGAGAGTTCACACCATTGATCTGTGAGTTTGAAACCGTAAGCTTTTCCTAATGCTTCTAGGGTTTGGCTATAATAAAGTGAATCCGATTTAGCCCAAGGAGCAATGGCGCCATTTTTGAGGGTAAGATTTTTATTGGGCACAATTTTCAGTGGATCCATTGCTTTTTTGATGCCCAGTCCATCGCAGAGAGGACAGGCGCCAAAAGGATTATTAAACGAAAAAAGGCGTGGTTCAATTTCAGGAATAGAAAAACCCGATACAGGGCAGGAAAACTTTTCTGAAAAAATGAGCCGTTTGTGTGTATTATTTTTCGACTTATGAGCAGATTCCTTTGTCGTTTCTTTTTGTGCTAAGGGTTGGTCTGCCATTTCAGCAATGGCAAGCCCATTTGCTAGCTGTAAACAGGTTTCTATACTATCAGCCAAGCGAGAGGTGATATCCTTCTGTACAACAATGCGGTCTACCACGACATCGATGTCGTGTTTATATTTTTTATCAAGAGGTGGAATATCAGCGATTTCATAGAATTTTCCATCAACTTTAGCGCGTTGAAATCCTCTTTTTAAAAGTTCTGTTAGCTCTTTTTTATATTCTCCCTTTCGTCCTCGCACCAAAGGGGCCATAATAAAAATTCGCGTTCCTTCTGGTAAGGACATAATTTGATCCACCATTTGGCTTACTGTCTGGCTTTCAATAGGAAGTCCTGTCACAGGAGAATGAGGAATACCAATACGTGCAAAGAGAAGACGCATGTAATCGTGGATTTCAGTAACGGTACCTACCGTTGAACGAGGATTGCGACTGGTTGTTTTTTGTTCAATGGAGATAGCTGGAGAGAGACCGTCTATACGGTCGACATCAGGTTTTTGCATGACTTCCAAAAATTGGCGTGCATAGGCTGAAAGGCTTTCGACATAGCGACGCTGTCCTTCAGCGTAAATTGTATCAAACGCTAAGGATGATTTCCCTGATCCAGAAAGTCCTGTTATAACAATGAGTTTATCACGAGGAAGATCGAGATCAATATTTTTAAGGTTATGCTCACGTGCACCGCGAATGGAGATATATTTTTGATGAGTCATACTTTATCCTTGGCATATGTGGCAAAAATTGAGCACCTAAAATGGAATAAAACTGTTTTTTTAGAATTACAATGTGTTTAACTGCTTTAATGCTAAAGGAAGGTATAAGTTTTGTGAAAAGAAAAATACAAATGAGCAGCTTTTTATTCTCTTGTGGTGGAATAAACTATGCGTCTTTATCATCTTTTGTTATAATTACACGGATACAATATTGGGAAAGGATAGCAATATCCATATTGAAGGTCAATTGCAGACATGTAAATTGAAGATCGAGATGGTTATAACTGTTATAAAACAGAGTATTTTACGAATTAAAATTTTGGAGTTTATGCGATGGCTGGTAGCCTTAATAAAGTTATTCTGATTGGTAATCTTGGTGCGGATCCTGAAATCCGCCGTTTGAATTCTGGTGACCAAGTGGCAAATTTACGTATTGCTACTTCAGAAAGTTGGCGTGATAGGAATACAAATGAGCGAAAAGAACGCACTGAGTGGCATAATATTGTTATTTTTAATGAAAACCTTGTCAAAGTTGCAGAGCAATATTTAAAAAAAGGCAGCAAAATTTACATTGAGGGGCAGTTACAGACAAGAAAATGGCAAGATCAAAATGGAAATGACCGTTATACAACAGAGGTTGTTTTGCAAAAGTACCGTGGCGAATTACAAATGCTTGATGGGCGGGGAGCCGCGGGCGGGGAGCAAGGAGCAAGTCAAGGGGGGAGTTATAGTGGTGGCTTTGCCGATAGTAACTCAAATCAGAGAAATACGTTTGGTCAAAATAATAATCAATTGGGAGAAAATTTTTCACACAAATTAGATGATGACGTACCTTTTTAAGAGTCTTTATTTGTCGTATTACGATTACTTTATGATTTGTTTGTTTCAGATTTTTGAAGTTTAGCGAAGTGAAAATTGTTGATTATTATTGGTAATTTTAACATAAATTAATAACATATTGAAAAATATTGTTAAATGACTTTTTGTCATGGGGGAGAAATTAGCATTTTGGTGTATTTTTCGATATAAATAAAGTGAAATGATTCTTTTTTGAAAGTTTTAAAATTGTGACCGATCTTACTCCACACCCAGAACGTGATGTGCTAACAGGTATTGAACCAATCAGTATTATTGATGAAATGCAACGCTCCTATCTCGATTATGCGATGAGCGTGATTGTTTCACGTGCACTCCCTGATGTTCGTGATGGTCTTAAGCCTGTTCATCGACGTATCCTTTATGCTATGAATGAGATGGGGCTTTCTTTTAATAAGTCATATCGTAAATCTGCTGGTGTTGTTGGTGAGGTTATGGGGAAATTCCATCCCCATGGTGATGCTTCAATTTATGATGCTTTAGTGCGTATGGCGCAGGACTTTTCTTTAAGAAATCCATTGATTGATGGTCAGGGAAATTTTGGTTCCGTTGATGGTGATCCACCCGCGGCTATGCGCTATACTGAGTGTCGTTTAGAAAAAGTTTCAGAAGAACTTTTAGCTGATATTGATAAAGATACTGTTGATTTTCAGGATAATTACGATGGGCGTGAGCGTGAACCGGTTGTCTTGCCAGCGCGTTTTCCCAATCTTTTGGTTAATGGGTCAGGGGGGATTGCTGTGGGAATGGCAACCAATATTCCTCCCCATAATCTTGGTGAAGTCGTTGATGGTTGTATCGCTTTGATTGATAATCCCGATATCACACTCGATAAAATAATTGAAATTATTCCTGGTCCGGATTTTCCTACAGGGGGTATTATCCTTGGCCACTCTGGTGTTCGTGCAGCTTATGAAACAGGGCGTGGCTCAATCATTATGCGTGCTAAAGTTGAGATCGAAGAAATTCGCAGTGGTCGACAAGCAATTATTGTGAGTGAGATCCCTTATCAAGTTAATAAGGCAACAATGATTGAGAAAATGGCTGAATTGGTGCGCGATAAACGCATTGAGGGAATCTCTGATTTGCGTGACGAATCTGATCGTGATGGATATCGCGTTGTTATTGAGCTGAAGAAAGATGTTGTTGCGGAAGTTGTTTTAAACCAATTATATCGGTATACGCCGCTACAAACTTCCTTTGGTTGTAATATGGTTGCTTTGAATGGGGGAAAACCCGAACAGATGACGTTGCTTGATATGCTTCGTGCATTTGTTTCTTTTCGGGAAGAAGTTGTCAGTCGGCGAACAAAATATCTTTTGCGTAAAGCGCGTGAGCGAGCACATGTTTTGGTTGGTCTTGCCCTTGCTGTTGCCAATATTGATGAAATTATAGCGCTTATTCGCAAAGCTCCTGATCCGCAGACAGCACGTGCACAGTTAATGGAGCGACGCTGGCCAGCAATGGATGTCGCGCCTTTGATTAAACTTATTGATGATCCTCGTCATATTATTCATGAGGATGGTACTTATAATCTCTCTGAAGAACAGGCGCGTGCTATTTTAGAATTGCGTTTGCAACGATTGACAGCCCTTGGGCGTGATGAAATCGCTGATGAATTGAATAAAATTGGTGTGGATATTGCTGACTATCTTGAGATCTTGGCATCACGTGTACGCATTATGTGTATTGTTAAGGATGAGTTGAGTGCTCTTCGTGAGGAATTTGCAACGCCGCGACGTACCGTATTTGGTTTTGGTAGCGCTGAGATGGAGAGTGAAGATCTGATCGCATCAGAGGATATGGTGGTAACGGTAAGCCATAGTGGCTATATTAAGCGTGTGCCTCTTAATACCTATCGTGCACAGCGACGTGGTGGTAAGGGGCGTTCTGGTATGTCCACGAAGGATGAGGATTTTGTAACGCGGTTGTTTGTTGCCAATACGCATACTCCGGTTCTTTTCTTTTCATCACGTGGGATTGTTTATAAGGAAAAAGTTTGGCGACTGCCGCTGGGGACACCCCAATCGCGTGGGCGGGCTTTGATCAATATGCTTCCCTTACAACAAGGTGAGCGTATTACAACGATTATGCCTTTGCCTGAAGATGAAGCGAGCTGGAGTGCATTAGATATTATGTTCGCGACAACACGTGGAACTGTGCGTCGTAATAAATTATCAGATTTCGTTCAGGTTAATCGTAATGGTAAAATTGCGATGAAACTTGATGAAGAAGATGAAATTCTTTCTGTTGAAACCTGTACAGAACATGATGATGTTGTTCTAACAACAGCCAATGGACAATGTATCCGTTTTCCAGTTGTTGATGTTCGGGTCTTTGCTGGGCGTAATTCTGTGGGAGTTCGTGGTATCAATTTAGCTAAAGGCGATAAAGTCATTTCGATGACAATTTTAGAGCATGTCGAGGCGACGTCCATTGAGCGTTCTGCTTATATTAAACGTGTAATGAATGAACGGCGTGCTTCTGGTACAGATGCTGATATTGAAGATATTATAACTCTTGATGAGGAAGATGGGGGTGCTGAAACAGAGTTAACAGATGAACGTTATGCAGAACTTCATGCACGTGAACAAATGCTTTTGACGGTGAGTGAGTTTGGTTATGGTAAACGCTCTTCTTCCTATGAGTTCCGGATTTCGGGACGTGGCGGAAAAGGGATTCGCGCAACAGATCCATCTAAAACAGCTGAAATTGGTAAATTAGTAGCGGCTTTTCCGGTGAAGGCGCAAGATCAAATTATGTTGGTATCAGATGGGGGGCAGCTTATTCGTGTCCCTATTGAGGGAATTCGTACTGCTGGGCGCTCAACTAAGGGCGTTACGATTTTTAATACAGCTGAAGGTGAAAGAGTCGTGTCGGTTGAACGTATTTCTGAACCTGAAGATGATACGAGTTCATTAGATGATGAAAGTGTGAAGCATTCTGATACGATTGATATGAGCGAAGAAAAATAATTTTGAAGAGGAAGGAGTAAAATCATGAAAATTGCTCTTTACGCAGGTTCATTTGATCCTCTTACAAATGGTCATCTTGATGTTTTGAAAGGGTGTTTTGTGTTAGCTGATAAGGTGGTCGTCGCTATAGGGATACAGGCTGACAAAAAAACACTCTTTAGCTTCGAAGAGCGTGTTGATTTCATTACGCAGGTCGGGAAGGACTTATTTGGTGCAGATTCTAATCGATTGCAGGTTCTTTCATTTAGTAACCTTCTCATTGAAAAGGCGCGTGAAGTTGGTGCTTCATTTCTCGTTCGTGGATTGCGTGATGGTACTGATCTTGATTATGAAATGCAAATGGCAGGGATGAATGGCATTCTAGCTCCTGAATTGCAAACTGTTTTTTTGCCGGCAAGTGTTTCTGGGCGTGCGATAACTTCTACATTGGTACGCCAAATTGCCTCTATGGGAGGTGATGTGACACCATTTGTACCGCCCAATGTTGCACAAGCTTTAAGCTCGAAATACCAATCTTTTAAGGGAGAATAAGTGTGTTTCGTAGAATTTTTGCTGTTTTGATATGTTTTTTTTCATTGTCTGCTGTCGCTGGTAATCCTAGCCCAGCAAATGATGCAAGCCTTCTTGTTTTATCTCTCAAAGATGGTGATGTTATTATTCGTCTGCGTCCTGATTTGGCGCCAAAACATGTTGCGCAAATCAAAAGATTAACAGAGGAGGGGGCCTATAATAATGTTGTTTTTCATCGTGTAATTTCTAATTTCATGGCGCAAACTGGTGATGTAGAATTTGGAAAAAAAGGCAGTAGAGATTTTGATCTGAAACGCGTTGGTATGGGTGGCTCAAATTATCCTAATATACCGGCAGAGTTTTCAAAACAGTCATTTAAGCGTGGTACAGTTGGGATGGCACGATCACAAGATCCGGATTCCGCGAATTCTCAATTCTTCATTTGTTTTGATGATGCTGCTTTTTTAAACGGTCAGTATACGGTTGTTGGAGAGGTTATAAAGGGGATGGATGTTGTTGATAAAATAAAAAAAGGTACGACAAGTAATAATGGATCTGTAAAAAATCCTGATGTTATTAATGCTGCTACTTTACAAGTTGAGAAATGAATCAAGGGAGCTTTCCATATGGCTGAGAATAAAAATCCAGAGAATACTTTAATTCTTGAAACAACAAAGGGCAGAGTTGTTATTGAGCTTTTTGCTGATTTAGCACCTTGTCATGTTGCACGTATTAAAGAACTGGTACGTGAAGGTGCTTATGATAATGTTATTTTCCATCGCGTTATTGATGGTTTTATGGCGCAAACAGGGGATGTGCAATTTGGAAAGAAGGATAGTGATAAATTCGATTTATCACGTGCTGGTATGGGGGGGGCAGAAAAACCAAATTTAACAGCAGAGTTTTCAAATCTTTCTCATAAGCGTGGTACAGTTTCTATGGCACGGAGTCAGAATCCAAATTCTGCTAACTCTCAGTTTTTTATTTGTTTTGCAGATGCTCCGTGGCTTGATCGTCAATATTCCATATGGGGGCAGGTTGTTGAAGGTATGGAAAATGTTGATAAAATTAAACGTGGTGAACCTGTTGCAGATCCAGATTCAATTACCAAAGCCATTATTGCTGCGGATGTAGAATAGTATAAACTATACTGATTTTAATTATAAGTTTCTAAGAAAAAATACTCTTTTCTGATCAATAAAGGCACACGAAACTCTTTTGTAGTATCACGCTTACCTTTTATAATTTCGAGCTAAGCATTGTCCATATATTTTCTTCAATTGGATCTTCCTGAAGAATATAACGCAAAGGATTTGTACAAATACCTGTCAGAATAAGAAAACGCAAAGTCTATTGTATTATGGTTGTTGTTTGGCAAAGTGTTTTATAAAAAATTCGGCATTTCTCTTCAATCCATTGCCGCTCTTAATGGTTTTATGATGTTACTTTCCTAAGAGAGCGTGTGCTTTTGTTTCTGCTCGTAAATCAACATTCAATCCTAATGCAGAAGCATATTTGAAACACATATTAAGACGGATAAGAGCTTTACTAGCTCATCCAGTTTTCCTAGTAAGGTGGAAAACCAGCATTTATATATTATCGTAATCTTTAAAATAAGAATTAATCTTAGAAGAATATAATAAAGGCGCAGAAGTGAAACAAATGGCTAGTCTTGCCATCTCCTTTTTAATGCAGCTTTACTTTTTTAAAAGTATCTAATGCAATATCTTTTAAATAATGAAGATTATGCATGGACTTACGCTTTTATTTTTCTCGTTTTTTAATAGAGGAACGCTCCAAATGGAATATACTTAATGTTGCACATTTACGTGTTTTTTAAGAAGCATTTCTCAGTACATATCAACATTCACTTCCATAATGACGTTCGTGGCGTGTATAGTTTTAAAGCTATAAATCTATTATGCACCACCATCTTTAAAGCTTGTGAAGGAGCAAGAGGGGGACATCATACGCTTTTTCAGCCTCTAATGTTACGATAGAGCTTTTGATATTTGAGAATCTTTACAAAAAGCATTTTTAGTTTTTTTAAGTGTTTTTACACGTTAATTCCTTTTGTGAATTATCTCAAGTGCCAAGAGCTATCTCAATATTGTAAGGGGATAAATGATTATGCTCATTTGCGCTTTTATTAAGCGTGGGGATCGCCGTGCTCAGCAGATGAAAAATTTTTATCTGTAAAAGTAAACAATATTGTAGGCTGTACAATGCGTTCAGAATTTTCTTCTATGCGTACAAAGTTATTGCTTATGGAAGTATGTTAAGATGAGATTATTGTGATAATAATTTTGTAGTTCTATTAAGGCTTTAGTGCGTTAAGCGTAGGTATTTTGAGGTATGATATTATAAGGATTTTACTATTTTTCTGGAGCTAGATTATTACTTTTATTATGGTGATTTCTTAACAAGAAATGTTCTTTTATCTCGTTTAATTTTTTATGCTGGTTACAATATTGAGCGAATCAAAAATTAATTCATAAAGCTTATGACAATGCTCGTAAGGGGATATCTTTTTTCTTTCTATAGAGATATGCAGTGATGGAATCAAAAAGACGAGAGTTATGATAAAGACATTTCATTATAGAAAAATTGCTCAAGATGGGTATGCACGTCGAGGCGAAATTATAACGGGGCGAGGATGTGTTCGTACACCTGCATTTATGCCTGTTGGAACGGCAGGAACCGTTAAGGCTATGTATATGGATCAGATACGTGATCTTGGTGCAGATATCATTTTAGGGAATACTTATCATTTAATGTTACGTCCAGGAGCTGAACGTGTTGCGCGTTTGGGAGGATTACATGAATTTTCACGCTGGAGCGGACCTATTTTAACCGATTCTGGTGGCTTTCAGGTTATGTCATTGGCGGGAATCCGTAAAATTACTGAACAAGGTGTGATTTTTCGCTCTTACATTAATGGAGCTTACTATGAAATGAGTCCAGAGCGTTCTATCGAAATTCAAGAACTTCTTGGTGCAGATATCCAGATGCAGTTGGATCAATGTATTGCGTTACCTGCAACTGAAAAAGAAATGGAAAAAGCTATGGAACTTTCATTGCGGTGGGCGCAGCGTTGTAAAACAGCTTTTGGAGATCAGCCCAATAAAGCATTGTTTGGTATTGTTCAAGGTGGTGATAATATGAAACTACGTGAACGTTCTGCTCAAGCATTAAAAGAAATGGATTTAAAAGGTTACGCTATTGGAGGGCTTGCTGTTGGTGAGCCGCAGAGTGTTATGACAGCAGTATTGGATACTACTTGTCCGATTTTACCAGAGGATAAACCACGCTATCTTATGGGGGTAGGGACACCTGATGATATTTTACAAAGTGTTGCTCGTGGTGTTGATATGTTTGATTGTGTTATGCCGACGCGTGCAGGACGTCATGGTTTAGCTTTTACCCGCTTTGGTAGAATTAATTTGCGTAATGCGCGTTATGCAGAAGATCCACATCCTCTTGATCCGCAGTCACTTTGTCCAGCAGCACATGATTATAGTTGTGCTTATTTGCATCATTTGATTAAATCTGGTGAATCTCTTGGGGGGATGTTGTTGACTTGGAATAATCTTTTTTATTATCAACAACTGATGCAGGGAATTCGTGATGCCATTGAAGAAGGCTGTTATGCTGATTTTTGCGCTGAAACGCGCGCTCTATGGGCACAAGGACGCTAAAATATTAATCGTAATATAGCGTTTCATTTTTTTATTGAATTTATTCTTGCATTTACAAATTTAGCTAAAAATATGAAATTAGAAACACCTTCCAAAATTATAAATTCCACTATCCTAAGATATAGAAGTGCGGTTTTATAGGGCATATATTCTTTTTCTAATTACTATATAAAACAGAAACTGTTACTCCGGTACGCGCTACCTGATCCGGAGAAAAACAGTTTATTTCTGTTTCTGATGACTGTTTAAAGCAACAATGTTAATGAGGCGTTAGCGAACTCTTAAAGAAGTATGAAAATTTTATTTTTATGAGATAATTTGTGTTTTTTATTACTAAAGGTAAAGAATAGGTTATATACAATCGAATAGATAAATTTTTAGAAAATTAAAAGAAAACTAAAATAAGATTACAACATTTTAAATATTATAATTATATATTTTATGTCATAAAAAATTAAATATTAATCACGATAATTAGCACATTTATAAAATATCGATGAATATATTGAGATAAAAATTATTATATTTGTTTTATGCTCTGTTTATAGAATTTATCTGAAAATAAGTACAATATATTTACGTGAATATTTTAATTTAAAGATAATGAGTTAGATATCTGATGCGATTCCTCTGTTAGAGGAGGGAGGGGTAAAGATGCCTAAAAGAGGATATTTAATAAATCTAGAAACCAAGTACTATTATCATGAGAATTTTTAAAAGAATCTATAATAATTTATAAGAATGGCGTAAAGTTGAAATTATAGCTTATCGATTTGGAGGATCTGCATTCAGGTAGCAAAAACAAAGAAACAATAAGTTTTGGAGAAGTTTAATCCTTATATCAAGATAATAATGAGATGTGGTTCACTTGTTTGAAGTGCATTATTCGACAAATTTTAGAATTATTTATAGGGTATAGTATATAGTTGCAAAAAAAGGTTTCACTGTAAAATTGGAACTGCTGAAAATAGGAGACAAAGTTTATTATTTGGCAGATCTGATAAAAATAGGTGAATACGTTTATAACCTTGAGGGTTTCAAAGATTTTCCATTAAAGAATCTTACCTAAAGCTTCATAAAATGCTTTATATATCAAAATATTTCTAAAACTTCATTGGGGACTATTGGGCATGCGTATAACAATGTTTTGAATTTTTGTTTGTGTGTATTACAGATATCTACAGTTAAAACTCCTATCCAGAAGTGATGATATGAGGGATTCTTATAAACAAAAGGTTCTTGCATTGGAAATTGATTCGAGAATACGGCGTTTAATAATTTTAGCTCTTGCCGTGGGGAGTTTTGCTATTGGTACTGCAGAGTTTGTTGCAATGGGGCTACTGCCAGAGATAGCACGAAGTTCATATGTTGATATTCCTACCGCTGGTCAATATATTTCTGCTTATGCATTAGGAGTTGTGATTGGAGCACCTCTTTTAGCTGTGGCAACAGCTCAGGTATCACGCAAAACTGTTTTGATAGGATTGATGCTTTTTTATGCTTTAGCAAATATTGCTAGTGCCTTTGTTTCTGATTTTAGCATATTAGTAGTATTACGCTTTCTCAGTGGACTTCCCCATGGAATCTATTTTGGACTTGCGGCTATGGTTGCCTCTTCAATGGTAGAAATGAAAGAACGTTCTAAAGCTGTTGGATATGTTATGCTTGGCTTAACAATTGCAACCGTTTTGGGAGCACCCAGTGCTACTTGGATTGGTCAACTTATTGGTTGGCAGATTGCTTTTGTCCTTGTGGGTATGATTGCTTTATTATGTTGTTTGCTTATTTGGAATTTTTTACCTTGTGATTTAAGTTTTCCAAAAACGAATCCTTTGCACGAAATGGGTGCATTAAAGCAAAAGCAGGTGTGGCTTCTTTTGTTGATGGTTTCGGTGGGAGCGTCAGGATTATTTTCTGTTTTCACTTATATCAAGCCAACGTTAATGCATATTTCTGGTGTTTCACTTGAGTTGGTACCATTTATCATGCCGTTAGTTGGATTGGGTATGGTGGTAGGAAATCTCTTGGGGCCTAAATTGGCCGTTAAAATTGGTATTTCGCCGATGATATTTTTTTCTATGCTTTGGAGCGTATTTGTTTTTTTTCTTTTTTTCTTTTTATCTTATGCTCCGTTAACAGCGGCAATAGGATGCTTTTTTGTTGGAACTTCTTTTGCTGCTATGCCTTCTATACAAACAAAAATTATGGATGTTGCACTACAGGGACAGATTTTGGCAGGAGCATTAATGCAGTCTGCTTTTAATATTGCTAATGCTCTTGGTGCAGAATCTGGAGCATTAGTTTTAAAATTGGGCTATAGTTATGAATATACAGCTATTTTAGGAAGTGTTCTAACTTTGTGTGGATTAGTGATTTTTTGCGTCTCATGGTATATGGAAAAGCATGCTTAATACTTTCATTTTTTTAATGAAGAAGGTATTTTTATGTTTATTTAATTATTGGAATGTCCTGTTGGATTTTTTAATATGCAGTAAGAAATGCGCAGCGCTAATGGAATAGCAAAACACAATAAAAAACCAATGAGCACTATAAGAAGAGTTTTTGCTGCTAAGATCATTCCTATTGTTCCTCCAGGATTAAAGAGACCGGCAAGATTGGTTATCACTCCGGCTAGAGTTGCACTCAATGCAGCTGAAAATAGTTGTACGGAGGTAAGGGATTCACTGGCACGTAGAGCATCTTCATCATTTGTACATTGCAAGATCCGTGTGAGCAAATGTGGCCATGCTATGCCCGCACTGATTCCAATAGAAAATAGTGCTAAGCAAATAATAAAAATATATTCGAGTGTGGAAACTTCTGTTGGGATGAGCCATAAAAGAATCGCTATGCCTAACAGTTTAAATAGGGGCGAGTATATAATGATGTTGCGAATTTTTTTTGTGGAGACAGCAGCACTTGAGAGGGCTCCACATGTCCACCCTAGGCTCATAAGTGCTGCTATATAACCGGCTATAAGGGGAGCTTGTCCATGAAGCTCTTGAAGAAAAAGTGGTAAATAAAGTTCTATACTGTACACGACTGTTGTCATCACGAGTATTAATGCGTAAACGGGAAAAATTTCAGAAGAGAAAGAAAAGGATTTGCGCGGCAACATAGGATGAAAGCTATATGATTCGATTTTTGCTAGAACAAAGAGAAGACTAAGTCCGATAACTAATCCGCAAATTTTTGCCATTGTTGTGTCCATAGCTCCTCCAACAGAAATGATAAAAATCAATAAGGTGAGTATGAAAAGTTGGAGAAGAGGGAGGGGGGATGTTGGAACATAGTTTTCATTCTTTTTTGGTAAAAATTTAAAGGCGATGAGTGAGAAAAATATAGCTAATACGCCAATGACCAAAAAGGATGCTCGCCATAGGCCATAATATACAGAAAGCCCCCCGATTGCTGGTCCTAACAAGGTTGATATTCCCCACATTCCAGAGATAATACTTAATGCATGTGACCATAAAGATGGGCTGAAAACAATCCGTACCATGGAATAGGATAGGGATAACAAAGAACCACTTCCAAATCCTTGAATAAAGCGTCCTATTAAAAACAATGGCATAGATGAAGAAATGCTGCACATAAAAGTGCCTAGGGTGAAGATAAGTCCAGAAATAACATACGCATTGCGAGGACCTAATTTCCCTAATATTTTTGTTGCAAGTGAAGTACCCACGAGTGAAGCTGTAATAAAGACAGTAGCTACCCAAGAATAATATATTTCACTCCCAATATGATTCATAAGAGAGGGTAAAATAGTAATAACAATATAAACGTTGGTGGCGTGTAACACAACTCCACCTGTAAACGTTAAAAAGCAAAGACCATTTTTACCCAATAAAAGCGCAGACCAGCCCTGTTTTTTCACTGTTTTTTGCTATTTAATAAAAATTTATCCTATTTTTACTTATAAGGTACTTCTTTGAATTTGCCAAGAGAAATTCAAAGCTCTGTTTAGAGCTTTGAATTTTAATTTAAGTAATAACTTAATTGCCCATTGCT
Organism: Bartonella sp. AP3QHHD; assembly: GCF_042195765.1. Taxonomy (NCBI): domain Bacteria; kingdom Pseudomonadati; phylum Pseudomonadota; class Alphaproteobacteria; order Hyphomicrobiales; family Bartonellaceae; genus Bartonella; species Bartonella sp. AP3QHHD. The sequence goes on along the minus strand of NZ_JBHIPC010000080.1, from coordinate 3,427 downwards.
TTTTTGAGATTCTCATCAATTTTTTCGAGGAAACCTGTTGTAGAAAGCCATTTCTGTTTAGGCCCAATCAAAAGTGCGAGATCTTTAGTCATAAAACCCTCTTCGACGGTTTTAATACAAACTTCTTCCAATGTCGCGGAAAAGCTTTTTAATTTCTCATTGTTATCTAGTTTAGCACGGTGTGCCAGTCCACGCGTCCATGCGAAAATAGATGCAATAGAATTTGTTGATGTTTCTTCGCCTCTTTGATGCTGACGGTAATGGCGTGTTACGGTGCCGTGTGCTGCCTCTGCTTCAACAATTTTACCATCTGGTGTCATAAGAACAGAAGTCATGAGACCGAGAGAACCAAAGCCTTGGGCAACAATATCAGATTGAACATCACCATCATAGTTTTTACATGCCCATACATAGCCTCCTGACCATTTAATTGTAGAAGCAACCATATCATCAATGAGGCGGTGTTCGTAATATAATTTACGATTTTCAAATTCAGTTTTAAATTCCGTATCAAATATTTCTTGAAAGATATCTTTAAAACGACCATCGTAAGTTTTTAGAATGGTATTTTTTGTTGAAAGATAAACTGGGACATTCCTTTGTAGTCCATAATTAAAGGATGCTTGAGCAAAATCACGAATTGACTCATCAAGGTTATACATAGCCATAGCAACCCCTGCGCTTGGGGCATCAAAAACATCATGTTCAATAACTTGATTGTCATCACCTACAAATTTAATACTTAATTTCCCTTTTCCTGGAAATTTAAAATCTGTTGCCTTGTACTGATCACCAAAAGCGTGACGTCCAATAATAATTGGCTTTGTCCAGTTAGGAACAAGGCGAGGGACATTTTTACAGATAATGGGTTCGCGAAAAATGACTCCTCCTAAAATATTGCGGATTGTGCCATTAGGTGATTTCCACATTTTTTTTAGGTTAAATTCTTTAACGCGTGCCTCATCAGGTGTGATGGTTGCACATTTTATACCAACCCCATATTTTTTGATAGCATTGGCAGAATCGATAGTGACCTGATCATTGGTTGCATCACGATTTTCGACGGAAAGATCATAATATTTGAGATCAATGTTGAGATAGGGATGGATTAATTTATCTTTGATATATTTCCAGATGATACGGGTCATCTCATCCCCATCAAGTTCAACAACGGGGTTTTCTACTTTGATCTTTGCCATTAGAAGTCCTTTTTTTTAAGCGATACTACTTTATAGCACTTTCAAGTTTATAATGAAAAGTAAAAATAAGGGAAAAAAGCACTCAAATATGATCTTTTAGAATCTATGATCAATAGAGTGTAAATTTTGTTGGAGGGTTTAATTTTTGAAAAGAAGTGATGTGTTTGCAAATCTATAATTATTCTATGATTGATGAAGAATCTGTTTAATAGATAAGGTAGTTAGATCACTGGGGGTCAAGGATTATGCATTTTTATTATCAGAGTTTCCATTTAATAAGTTGATTGTATTCTAAATTATAGTTTCTTGATTTGTTGTGTTAGGTGAATAAGAATCTATTTTTATATCGCATTTCAATTCTAAGATTACGGTCTGTTTGTTTATAGAAAAGTTTAATGTGAAAAGGCACCGTAATTAAAAATGCTTCATATAAGATGTGTTTTGGGGTGAATTTTAGTTTTGAAGGTTGGAAGAAACGTATAAATGATGTGGCTGGTTTTAATTTAAAAATTAACGGTATACGCAAGAATATGGCTTATAAACTCACCGGATCACGAGCTAGAACCTTCTAATTTTTATATTTTATCGATTTTTATTGTTATTAACTTTGCGCAGTAAAACACTATCTTCGAAATGCAACAAAGAAATCAATTATCTAATGATTCTTGTATCTTTTTTACGAAGAGATCCCTTTAAAAATCTTATTCCCTCGTTTTTATTTATGCATTCCTCATTTTTAAGAATACGAATAAAATGAATGTATTACACATAGAAAAAAGAATTATGGTACGCCCAAGGGGCGGGTATAGAGTAAATAAAATCAAAGAATTATATAGAATATAAGGGAATTAATGAATTTTGATTCTATTACGTTTTTTTGTCTCTGCCCCTAACTTTTTTGGAGCTTTTTTATAGCTTCAAGAGCTAGTCTTTTACGATCTGCACTCTTTGTATAAAGGGATGCCATCTGATCTTCTGTCCAGCCAAAAATTGCTTTCAATTGTGATACTGTTGCTCCAGAATTAGCTGCACGTGTTGCGGCTAATTTTCTTAATCCATGCGCCGATTTTTTAATTCCAGCAGCATTACAAGCGTCTCTAAATCCATTCCCAAAGCTTTCTTTGGTGAATTTTTGATTCACTTTACTACAGATAAATGTTTCTTCTCCAATAGGACCAGTTTCAAGCGTTTTAGCTAATTCCGGTAAAATGGGAAGAAAAACATCTGTTTGGAATTTACTTTTCTCTGTTTTGAGATGAATAATATTGTCTTTGACATCTTTCCAGCCAATGCGTACCGCATCACCACGACGCAAGCCCGTATATAAAAGAACATCAATCCAGACACGTTCATGGGTACCATGATGCCATTTGTGATAATATTTCTCAACATCTTCTTCTGTCCAAACAGGAAATCCCTCTTTGTTTTTGAGGGGGGGTCTTTTTATTCCTAAAGCTGGATTATTTTCCAAAAGACCTTGATCAATCGCCCAATTAAAAAGTCCATTAAGGGCTTTCAGAAAATTTCTAGCCATTGCTGGTGTTTCTTTACGCCGTTCAACACCGGCTATGATATGTTTCTTTTCAATTGCTTGGTATGGAATGTTTCCTATGGTATCACATACCTTCATAAGAATGAGTTCTTTTTGTTTTTGGGTGACTTTAGAAAGGCTATGCCAATTGGAGCTGTTAAAATACTGTTTAAGGAGCCATGCGAATGAACCTTCGACTAGCTTACCAGTTTTTGATTTAGGAAGTATAAGCCCTTGTAACTCGGCAAGTGCGCTTTTGTAGTTATCAACAAACTCTTGCGTTCCATAGGTGCCGCGTATTCTAATACGTGGTCCATGACCAATACGTACATACCATATAATTTTACCATGACGTGTGACTTCTTTGACAAGATGAGGAGGACGTGGTTTAGGCATGGTATTTTACATCTTAGAGAGTGCGGTTTCGTAATATTCATTCTTTGACAAATCTAAAAGTTTGTCTGGGTGGCTAACTGAATTTGGTATTGGAATATCGGATTTAAGATAGATAAGCAGTTCACCAGTAGGTTTGATTTCTATGAGTTCGCATTTTTGCTTTTTTGCTTCTCTTAAAGCTCGTGCAATGTCTGCTTGCGTTATGATAGCTTTACGAGGTGCCATATCTTTTCTCCTTACATTGAGATGCAATTCACGTGTGGCGTGAATCACGCATTACTTGAAAGTGTTAAGAAGGGTG
>NZ_JBHIPC010000079.1:0-1271 GCF_042195765.1 Bartonella sp. AP3QHHD | reverse complement strand
TTTTGATCTATTTGACCTTGTAGGTAATTCAAAAAGCCAATCATAGCCTTTGGACTTGAATAGTCGATTTGTGGTGTTACTACTTGCTTTACACGCTTTTCACATTCGATAAAGTATAAACGGGCTTCTCTCCCTTTCTTATTGTTCTCCACCATAGAAAGTTCTTTGGCTCTATCAAGTGTGAGATAGTAGTTAATCGCGATAACAGCCCTAGATTTTGCGCTCGCCAAATTTGGCGACCGCAAATCTTGTGTTTTTACAAAGTCTTGTCCTTCTATAAAATTGTATCTGGTAATACGGTCCTTAATCCAATTTGAAAAGTCACGTTTTGCCTCTAAGAATGCATGCAGATCACGTGCATTTACTGTTTGAACTATTTCCTGATCAATGATTTGTTCTTTAATCTCTATGGGAGTGTTCATGATGAACTCCTATGCAGTCTGTTTAATTTTATTTTTAAGATGCATCATGATAGCTGCTCGTATTTCAGGTCTCGAAAAATCGATTTGGGGATTAGCTGCTTGCTCTTCTAATTTTTTCCAATAATCTATGATTTTTGCGCGTAACACAGTGTTATAACCTAAAATGACAATAAGAGATTCACGTTTAGGAAGATGATAACAAGGAAGAGTACGACCTGTTGAATCTTTGTATAATCCAGCAAAATTACTCAGGTCGATTTTAAGTTCGCTAAATAGTTTACGAATATCTTGCATTACATGGCCATGTCTTTTACCGCATAACTCTGCAATTTCAATACTAGACATGGTTGGAATTGTTTCGTGTTTGTTTGTATTTTGCTGGATAGCAATTAGCTTTTCCATTACGGACCTCATATTGGGTGGGATTGATGGGAAAAAGGGGGCGCTTTTTCAAACGCCCTTAAGAATTTTAAAGCACATCAAAAGGACGCAAACGGTGCTGCTGTTCATAGGTACCGTAAAACTCATCATTATATTTTTCTTTTGCTAAATCAGATAAAAGGTCATGGTAAGCAACACTCTCGCTTACAAAGTCATGAACTTTACTCTCCTCGTGGAGATGTTCGATATTTTCTTTTACATATGCTTCTGCAATTTCTTCAGAGATATCTTCACAATTATTCTCAGAAGAATTGATGCGAAAGATTTGGATTGCATCATCTGCCTCGTCAATAATTTTTAGAACTTGGCTTTCATCCAGTGGTCCCGACCGACCAATGTTTTGATCATCATCATAGACAACTAATAAAATTTCATTGGAATTAATAAGAATTGGCTTATCCATAATTT
>NZ_JBHIPC010000078.1:0-3083 GCF_042195765.1 Bartonella sp. AP3QHHD | reverse complement strand
AGCCACTGCTATGCTCCAGTTTCAATTGTGGGTGCAAGGCATTGTGAAAGAGGAAATGGGGGACCTAAACGGTCGCACCCCAACTGCGGAAGAGGAAGCGCGTATAAACGCAAAGATTGAAGCACAGTTTTCTGATTTTAATGATCATGCCATTGATATCGCGCGCATAGCGGGAGGCTTTGCTGCTGCCCTTGCTGGTGGTGATGTCAATACTGGCGCTGATGCCGCAGGTAATGCTGCCGAAAATAATTTTCTTCCTGCGGTAGCAGCTGCTGTAGCGTTCATTGTGTCGCTTACGCCACAAGAGTTGGCAGCTCTGTCTCTTTTTATGGCTGGTGGAGCAACTATTGTTCAATCTCCTAACAATAGAACCGCTATAGCTGATTTCCTTACCTATTGGTTTGCATCGAAAAATTCTGCAGAAGATAGCGAAAAAACAAATCAAAACTCACAAGAAGAAAAAAATAAAGATTCTCAGAAAGAAAGTAAAAATAAGAAAAAAAACGGAAACAATAAAGAACCACAAAACAATAATGACGATGACAACGATGGAAAGGGTAAAAAGCTTAATAAAGGTAGGAAATATCATGACAAAAAACGCGATGAGGAAAAACAAAGATTAGAGGAGGAAGGATTTTCACCAAGCGAGGGAGAATTAACGATTGAAATTGAAATTAAGACAGATAAAGGTACAATTAAGGCAAGAACACGTCCTGATAATACTTATATTGAGGATGGTGAACCAGCATTTAGTGAGACGAAAACAGGTAAAGCCAAATTAAATAAAATGCAGAAAGCTTTAAGAGAAATATGTAAAACAACAGGAAGTATAAAGTTTTGTGGTCCTAAAGCTGAAGAGTATCTTAAGAAAAATAAAGAGAAATTTAATAAATACCAAGAAAATTTAGAAAAGTTTATAAAAAAAGAGAAACCAACTGAGGAACAACTAAAAAAATTTAATAAAGAGTGGCCTAAAAAACAATTGAGTAAGAAATGGGAAAAAGGACCACGAAAATATAAACTAAACGAATATCCAAGTTATTTAGAAGAAAAGTGAATGACTATGCAAACCAAAAACGTAACAGAAATTTTAAAAAGATTGGGCTGGGAGACTCATCGCCATGAAGTTGGAGATACATTTGCTTATTATCATCTTTCTGATCGTATAATACGCATTCTCTATGATGTTGTAGATTATGGAGAGGATGGTGGAAGGTTGCGGCTATCAGTCGCTCTTACTACCGCCGCTTATTGCCTTGCTGAGGAATATTCTAATAGCGAACAGTCGCGCTATAAATATGATGATATGTTGATTTCTGCAGAAGAAAATTTCGGAGTTACAGCACAGAATCTTTCTGAAAGTCATATTGAGGAAGCTTTAAATAGGGTAATTGCGTGGGCGAAAGTACAAGATATTGAACAAAAATTGCATGAAGAAGCCGCCAATCATTCTGCTGTTGCACAAGCATTGCTTGGCGATATTGATGCTTTAAGGTCTGATAAGCCGGCACCCCAATTACATGTTCCAGAATTTGCCGATTATGCAACCATGGAGTGGATTGATCGCCTTATTTTATTTGCACAAGCCTATAAGAATGGAGAGTTAGACGATATTCTAACGCGCAAAAAGCCCAAACAGCGCTCGATAAGCCTTACCGCAGCAAGTCGCATCTTCAAAACGCTAGGATGGATTGCTATGGAACCTGGGAGAATGTTTCTTTCTTTGCCAGATCGTTTTATTCAGTTTGATTTTGGTTTTGTACGCCTCCATGACAATTACAATGTCCGTCTTGAAGCTGAGATCTCTAATGAAGAGATTTCTATAGCTTGTCGTTATATTCACTATAGGGGAGAATATAATTGGATACGACCTACGGATATTTATCAGTCTTTTAATACAATTGGGGGAGGGATTTTTAGTGGTTTTGGTAAAGGGATTGATATTTGTGTAGAGAGGTTGAATGAGCAAGAATTGACGCAAATCTCTGAGCGGATAATACAATGGGCACGCGCTCAAGATTTACAAGCATCGATCGAAAGCAAAACAGTTGTTCAAAAATATAGTTACGATACAGATATAGTTTGGCATTTGGCTTGTTTAGCGTTGACAGGTCGAATTGATACCCTGAAATCTTATCAAAATTTTTTAGAAGCAGGTACGATTTCTGAACATTTGGATGATAATGAAGTAAAAAAATATGTTAACCATGCCGTTGAATTTGCTGAAAAACATCTGAAAATCCTTAATGAGCGAGAAGCAGCAGAAGCACATCTTGGTCCGAAAGCTTTGATTACTTTCAATAAGGTTGCTGAGCAATTAAAAGAAATGGGTTGGACAGTTTATCGTGATAAAAACTATGATCGTAATACCTATTTTATCAGTAAAGACCGTATCATCAATATAATGTACAGTCTTCAAAGTGATGAAGAAGAGCCAATTGTTGCATTTAAGGCTTCCCTTTCAACACTTGGCTTTTCCACTGCTCATAGAGAGATTTTCTATAATATGCCTCAATATATAGCCCTCAAAGAAGCAGAAGAAGTTTATACAGTTTCTAGTACTGAATTAGATGAAGGCAAGCTAAAGCAGATCAGTGCGGATATTCTTGAATGGGCTGATCGGAAAAATGTCAATCAAATCATTTATGATTATGCGGCTTTTTCCCCAGACAGTGAACTTGATCTTGTAGCGCGTCACCTTATTGCGCTTGTTTTGATTGGGGATGTTGAAAAGCTCAAATCTTATAAGGAGAATTTTAGAAAGGGAAATTCTTTAGGTTTTGTGGAAGAAATCTCAAAATATAGAATTGATAATCTCCTCACTCTTGCACGGGGTTATCGAGCAGGTTTTCCGAAAAATGCACCGATTTTGAGCTTGGATCCGCAAATAGCATCTGTTGCTTCTAAAACAACTTCTGTTGAAGTGGCAGAGGAAGTGGATGAAGTGGATGACAATGATGATCGTCTCACCATGGAAAGTGCTCATGCACTTTTAAAAAGCTTAGGCTGGTCAACCGAGAAAATCAATGAGAATGACCATATGGCAAGCTATCAATTGGCTGATCGTGAAGTAGACATTCTTT